>NZ_JACMNS010000105.1 GCF_014378415.1 Aquabacterium sp. | reverse complement strand
TCCAATGTGGGCTTTGGTGCCTACAACCCCGCCAGTGGCACAGCCAACGACGCCACCGGCGCTGCGCTGGTCACGTGCACCAATGGCTCCACCTACACCGTCAGTCTCGATGCCGAGGTGAATGCCGGTGGGGCCAGTGTGTTCAGCAACCGGCGCATGCGCATCGGGGCAACCACGGACTACCTTGGCTACCAACTTTACCTGGACAGCGGTCGCACGACGATCTGGGGTGATGGCGCCAACAGTTCAAGCGTTAGCCCGACCACCGGGACGTTCACGGGCAATGGCAGCCAGCAAAGCTACACGGTTTACGGCCGAATCACGACCGGTAACTATGTCACCGCCGGCTCCTACACGGACACCGTCACCGTCACGGTCACCTATTCTTAACTTTGAGAACTTGCCATGCGCCGCTATCTCAAATCCGTATTTGCGCTGACAGCTCTGAGCTTCGCGCAGGTCGCCATACCAGCCACCTCGACCTCAACATTCACCGTGACGGCGACAGTCGCATCAAGCTGCACGCTGGGAACCAGCAATGTGGCCTTTGGCGCCTACAACCCCACCAGCGGCACCGCCAATGACGCCAGCGGGGCAGCGTTGGTCACCTGCACCACAGGCACCACCTACACGATCGCCCTCGATGCGGGTGTGAGCGCCGGGGGTGCCTCGGTGTTCAGCAACAGGCGGATGCGCATTGGCGCTACCACCAGTTATCTGGGATACCAGCTTTACCTTGACAGCGGTCGTGTCACGGTGTGGGGTGATGGGCTGAATAGCTCGAGCATCAACCCCACCTCGGGGACGTCTACCGGAAATGGCAGCCAGCAAAGCTATACCGTGTATGGACGCATCACTGCCGGCAACTACGTGACTGCCGGTTCATACACCGACACGGTTACGGTCACATTGACCTACACCTGAGCACAGCATGCGAACATCACGTCGACTCGCATTGGGATTGACCATGATCGTTGCGATGCTCAATCCAGCGTGGCCGCAAAGCATGCGGGGCCTGTTTGCCATCACGACAACGGTGGTGCCGACCTGTTCAGTTTCGACGTCCAGCGATTTGCAGGAAGACCTTGTCGGTTTCGGGTCGAAGCTCGACAAAGACTGGGCTTTGGTGACATGCACGACTGAATCAACGTACAGCATGAGGTCAGAACGCAGTGACGGACAAAGTCGGGCCGCCGAAGGCGATCGGCAATACGCCATGGCTGGCAGCGTGATCACTATCACGTACAACTGACGACCCAGGACTGGGCGCAATTCACAGTCTTGTTTGCACTTATGGCGAACTGGCTTGGCCTCAAACTTCACTGCATGCGCTCGTCAACCCTCCTTATTGCCGGACTGTTGTTCGCCTTATCGGCGGCGGCATCTGACCTCGCCCTGATGCCGGTTCGAATCGTTCTAAAGCCGAACGAGGATCGTGCAGCACTGACGCTCACCAACCAGGGCAATGACCCCGTGGTCATGCAAGTAGAGCCTGTGTCCTGGACTCAGGTCGATGGCCAGGATCGCTACGAGCCAACCCGTGATCTGCTGGTCAACCCGCCTGTTTTCACGGTAGGCGCACATCAAGCCCAAGTGATCCGAATCGGCTTGCGCAAAAAAATAGATCGGCAGCACGAGGTGGCTTACCGCCTGATCATGCGTGAGGTGCCATCACCCCAGCAGGAAGCCAGCCCGTTGAGCACGGCGAACGGCGTGCGTGTGCTGCTTCAACTCCGGGTGCCGGTGTACTTCAATCCTGAGACAATTACCACCAGTGCCAATTGGAAGGTCAGCCGGACTGCAGACGGCCAGCTTGCCATTGAGGTGGAAAACACCGGCAATGTGCACATGGTGGTGTCCAACTTGGTGGTCAGGGACGCAGACCCCACCCCCCTGGTTGAAGAGAAGATGAGCGTGGCCGTGTTTCCGGGCCAAAGCTTTACCTGGAAACGCAAGCTGCTACGGCAAGC
Source organism: Aquabacterium sp. (assembly GCF_014378415.1). Lineage (GTDB taxonomy): Bacteria > Pseudomonadota > Gammaproteobacteria > Burkholderiales > Burkholderiaceae_C > Aquabacterium. Next base: position 8,491 of record NZ_JACMNS010000105.1, on the reverse strand, counting down.
CAAGGGCAACAAGTTGACCCTTGCTGTGGTGACGGATGGCAATCAGCGCACTGTCGAAGTAAACCTTTCGCCTTAAAGCCATGGGGTCGTGCACCCGCCGCCGCCACGCATGTTTTGCCGCCCTTGTTCCTGTTGCCATGCTCATGGCCGGTCTTCATTTGAGCTGCAACGCCACGCCTCTGGCGCTAGAGCCCGCATCCCTGCTTCTGGCGGTGATCGTGAATGGTCAGGAGCAAAGCGACGGATCCGAGGTGCTCCAATGGAGTGATGGCCAGTTGGCTGTTTCGGAGCGTGATCTGCAAGCATGGCGGCTCTTACCGCCAAATGAGGGTGTGCTGGTGCATGGCGAGCGCTATTTCCGACTTGGGGATATTCGCGGCGCCCGTGCCGTGATCAACAAGGCCAGCCAAACACTCGCGTTAGATGCACCGGCTTCGGCGTTCACATCGAGCAGCATGCGCGATGAGGGCGAAGCCTCCCGCAACGTGATCAGTGCCCAAGCATTAGGCGGGTTCTTGAACCATGACGTGCAGTGGCAGGCAGGAACGCCTGGAGTGATAGCCGCGCTTGAGATGGGTGTCTTCAATGCCTGGGGCAGCGGAACCACGACAGCGTTGCTGAACACCACGACGCCTACCAGTCAGTTGATCCGACTGGACACCACCTGGACCATCGACAGGCCCGACAAAATGAGAGCATTGCGCATTGGCGATGCCGTCAGCCTGGGGACGGTCTGTGCGCTTTGGCGGAGTCCAATGGACCACCGACTTCCAGCTGCAGCCGAATTTTGTGAGCTTTTCGCGGCCGTCCGCCAGAGGCGAGGCCACCTTGCCATCGACCATTGATCTGTACGTCAACAATGTGCAGCGCATGCACCGCGAGGTGCAGCCCGGGCCCTTTGAAATCGCCAATGTGCCCGTGGTGACCGGCCAAGGGGAGGTCCGCATGGTGGTTCGAGATCTGCTGGGACGGGAGCAGGTGGTGAGAATGCCGTACTTCGTCAGTCCCACCCTTTTGAAACCTGGCTTGCGCGATGAGTCGTACGAAATCGGCAAGCTGCGCGAAGGCTACGGCAGCCTGGGAACTCACTATGGCCGCCCTTTTTTGACCGCGACCAACCAGGTGGGCGTGACGGATGCCTTTACAAGAGAGTGGCGGCTTGAGCTGATGCGCGGGCAGCAAGCCTTTGGTGCAGGCGGCGTCCTGGCACTGCCCGACATTGGCAAGCTGGAGTTGAACGGCGTGGTCAGCCAGCGCTCAGGGGTGTGGGGCGGCCTGGTCAGTGCTCAGGCGGAGCACTTCGCAGAGTCGTTCAACTATGGAGCGCGAGTTCAGTATAGCCAGCGGCATTTTGCTCAGATAGGCAGCTCGGTGGGCACCACCCCGCGCTTGAGCGCCGGTGCTTACGCCGGGGCTTCTTGGGGCAACAACGGCTTGAGCGCCTCAATCACCCAGCAGGCGAGCTGGGAAGGCCACAGCATTCGCGTGCTTTCTGTGAACAATTCAGTGCGCCTGGGTGGGTCCGACTCTCTCAATTTTTATGCTTTGCGCAGCATCAGTGATCGTTCGAATGTCTCGGTGGGCATCGTCATGATTCACGTGTTCGATGCGCGAACCAGCGGTAGCGCTGATTTCACAAAGTCGGGTACCCAGCGTCAAAACAGTGTGCAATTGCAGCAAAGCGCGCCCGCCGGTGCTGGTTTTGGTTGGAGGCTGCAAGCCGATCGTAGCCAGACCGAACGCATGAGCGCCGCAGGTACCTGGCGCAGCGCGCTGGGTGATGTCAGTAGCGACTTCAACCGCAGTGGTGGCGTCGACTCCTACCGCGCTGGCTTGAGTGGTGGCATGGCGTTTTTGGGCGGCGGCGTTTTTCCAGGGCGCCGGGTCGATGAAAGCTTTGCCGTGGTGAAGGTTGGCGACTATGGTGGTGTGCGGGTTTCACGGGCCAACAATGAGTTGGGCCGCACCGACAGCCATGGCCGACTGCTCGTGCCAGGCTTGCTGCCCTATCAGCCCAATGCTATTCAGATTGAGCAGGCTGATTTGCCATTGGACGCTGAGGTCGGAGAATTGGCGCTCGAATTGACGCCTGGTCGGCGCACGGGCGTGCTCGTTGATTTGAAGGTGCGCAAAGTACGCAGTGTGGAATTTCGCATGCTTGGCGAAAATGGTGAGCCCATCACCGCCGGCACGCTTGTCACCTTGGGCCACTCAGGTCAAACTTACCCGGTGGGCTATGGGGGCCAAGTGTTCATCTCCGATTTGAACGCAGAAGGCACGATGCCATTGACCATTGAGAACCCACCCTGCCAAGCCTCTATCACGTTACCGGCCGGTGGAGCAGGCAGTGCTGAATTGGAAGATGTCATTTGCAAAAGGCCCCCCAAGTGAAATGCATCGTCTCAAAAAGACTGTTGGTCGCCGCATCTTTGTGGGCCTTGACCGGCGGCGCACAGGCCGCGACAGCCACGGCCTCTATGGGCGCACAGACCACGGTCAGCAATAGTTGCGTCAACGTGGGGGCAAGTGCTGTTTCTTTCGGTACCTACAACCCTAACGGTGGTTCGGTCAGCAATGCCACGGGTTCCGTCAGCATTACCTGCGTAAGCGGGACCACATACACCATTTCGCTGGATGCCGGTCTCAATGCAGGCAGTGCAACAGCCTATGCCAATCGGCGCATGAGGATCGGGGCAACCAGCTATTACCTGGCTTACCAGCTTTACATTGACAGCGGCCGGACCCAAATTTGGGGTGACGGTGCCAATGCAAGTTCTGTGAAAAATCCTTCTTCAGGGGTGTTCACCGCGACAGGTAGCGCCATCAACTACACCGCCTACGGGCAAATTGCGGCCAGCGTCAGTGCCGCTTCGGGCTCCTACACGGATACCGTCACGGTTACTTTTACTTGGTCCTGAATTTAGCCCGGAATATACAAGGATGATTGCCATGAAACGCTTAGTCTTGCTGCGCCTTGTGCCGACGATGGCACTGTCGATGTTCGGCGGCCATTGCGTCGCCGCCACGTGTTCAGTGGCCGCCGGCACGGTCAATTTCGGTGCCTATAGCCCGATCAGTGGAAGCGTTGTCAACAGCACGGCAACGGTGGCAGTATCCTGCATCGACTACTGTTCATGCACTTTCGGCAGCTACACCGTGGCGCTTAACGCCGGCACCTATGGCACCTTGGGGACCCGCCAAATGGGCACAAGCACCTTGAGGGTGAACTACAACATCTACAAAGATTCGGCGTACACGCAGATCTGGGGTGACAGCACAAGCAGCACCTTCACCAACTCAGGCAGCTACGCTTTTACATGCGCTTTTGGTTGCGTCACCAATTTCACCGCATACGGCCAAATCCCTGCATCGCAAACAACCGTGCAGGCGGGCAGCTACAGCTCCACTGTCACGGTGACGGTGACCTATACATAGCTTCAACCACGTTCCATGACCCGCCCAGCGTGCGTATCAGGCCCACGGTGGACGTGGCCCCTTGGCGTCAACCCGCCGAACGGATCAAATGGTCAAACGCTGCCAACGCCGCCTTGGCCCCATCACCCGCAGCGATCACGATCTGCTTGAACGGCACCGTGGTGGCATCGCCCGCCGCGAACACGCCCGAAACAGATGTTGCGCCGCGCGCATCCACCACGATCTCGCCATGGCGTGACAACTCCAGCGTGCCTTTCAGCCACTCGGTGTTGGGCACCAGGCCGATCTGCACAAACACGCCTTCCAGCGGCACGAGGTGCTCTTCGCCCGTGGCGCGATCTTTGTAGCGCAGGCCATTGACCTTGCCTTCGGCCCCGGTGATCTCGGAGGTCTGGGCGTTGGTGTGCACCGTCACGTTGGGCAGACTGTTGAGCTTGCGCACCAGCACGGCGTCGGCCTTGAGCTGGTCGGCGAACTCGATCACGGTGACATGGGCCACGATGCCGGCCAGGTCAATGGCGGCCTCAATGCCCGAGTTACCGCCACCAATCACCGCCGTGCGCTTGCCCTTGAACAGCGGGCCATCGCAGTGCGGGCAGTAAGCCACGCCCTTGTTTTTGTACTCTTGCTCGCCGGGCACGTTCACATTGCGCCAGCGCGCACCAGTGGACAGGATCACGGTCTTGCCCTTGAGCGAGCCGCCATTGGCCAGCTTGACCTCGATCAGGCCACCGGGCTGCGCCGCCGGGATGATCTGTTCGGCACGCTGCAGGTTCATGATGTCGACATCGTAGGTGCGGGCATGCGCTTCCAGGCCCATCGCGAACTTGGGGCCATCGGTCTCGAGCACCGAGATGTAATTCTCGATGGCGAGGGTATCGTTCACCTGCCCGCCAAAGCGCTCGGCGGCCAGGCCGGTGCGGATGCCCTTTCGCGCGGCATACACGGCCGCAGCAGCGCCAGCAGGCCCACCGCCAATGATGAGGATGTCGTAGGGCTCCTTGTTGCTGAGCTTGACGGCTTCCTTGGCGGCGGCACCGGTGTCCAGCTTGCCAACGATTTCTTCGACCGTCATGCGGCCCGAGCCGAACACCTGCCCGTTCAGGTAGACCATGGGCACGGCCATGATTTCTCTGGCGTTGACTTCGTCCTGGAAGGCACCGCCTTCAATGACGGTGGTGCGCACCTTCGGGTTGAGGATGGCCATCAAGCTGAAGGCCTGAACCACGTCGGGGCAGTTGTGGCAGGTCAGGGACATGTAGACCTCGAAGGCGTAATCGCCCTCCAAGGATTTGATCTGGTCGATGACTTCTTGCTCGACCTTGGGCGGGTGCCCGCCAGTCCACAACAAGGCCAGCACCAGCGAGGTGAACTCGTGGCCCAGCGGCAGGCCGGCAAAGCGCAATTGCGTGTCGCTGCCGGTGCGCTGCAATGAGAAGGAAGGCCGGCGGGCGTCTTGCCCATCGGTCTTCAAGGTGATTTTGTCGCTGCGCAGTCCCACGATGGTCTGCAGCAGTTCGAGCGTGTCGCGAGACGTCTCGGAATCGTTCAGTGATGCCACGATCTCGAAAGGCTGGGTAACGCGCTCCAGGTAAGCGCTGAGTTGGGCCTTGAGGGTGTCGTCGAGCATGGTGTGCATCCTTTGGTCTGGGGGTGCCCCCTTTGGACCTCGTGAGTCCGAAGGAGGCGGTCAATCAATTGTCAAACGGTCAAATCAATCAGATCTTGCCGACCAGGTCCAGCGAAGGGGTCAGCGTCTTGGCGCCTTCCTTCCACTTGGCGGGACACACCTGGCCGGGGTTGGCGGCGGTGAACTGGGCAGCCTTGAGCTTGCGCACGGTTTCGGACACGTCGCGGGCGATCTCGTCGCTGTGGATTTCAGCGGTCTTGATCATCAGCTCGGGGTTGATGATGAAGGTGCCGCGCAGGGCCAGGCCTTCTTCTTCGATGTACACGTCAAAGGCTTTGGTCAGCTTGTGGGTCGGGTCGCCGACCAGGGGGAACTTGGCCTTGCCGACGGCGTCGGAAGTTTCGTGCCACACCTTGTGCGAGAAGTGCGTGTCGGTGGTGACGATGTAAACCTCGGCACCGGCCTTCTTGAACTCTTCGTAGCTGTTGGCAGCATCTTCGATCTCGGTCGGGCAGTTAAAGGTGAAGGCGGCCGGCATGAAAATCAGGACGGACCACTTGCCCTTCAGGCTTTCATCAGAGACGGTGATGAATTCACCCTTGACACCACGGTTCACGAAGGCTTCGGTCTTGAAAGGTTGGACTTGCGTGTTGATCAGGCTCATGGATTGTTTCCTTTTGGTTGGTGGATGTTGAACAGAAGATTGCCAATGGTAGGACAGCTTCACCATTGTCCGGATTGAATGATCAAATCAGACTGATTGGCAGGGGCTATGCCTGCAGGGCTCAAAGGCGTGAGCGGATCCACAGCCCGTACACGACCAAATTGAAGGCGACCATCAGGATGCCCAGCACCAATTGCACCGTGGGCGTGAGGCCATCGGGGTACAACAGCGAGATGATGTAGTGGTCGATGAAGCCGCCGTCATAGCCTTCCTGGCCGGCCTTGAAACGCAGGCGGTTTTCAAGTGGGGTCAGCGGACAGATGCTGCTGGTGAACTCGACATAAATGCCCCAGATCAGGGCTGGGACATGCAGCCAGATCAGGCCTGGCCAGCGGAACAGCAAACCTGCCCCAAAGACCACGAAGAGCACGAAAGCCAGGTGGAAAACCACCAGGGAGCTGGCAAGGATGGCGTAGGGCATCTAGCGATCATGCCCGAGGGCGCGTCGCGCGGCCAGGCTCAATGTGGCCGCAAACAGCATCACCAGTGCCATGCCGGCCGACAGCGTGTGCCATTCGGCCACGACGCCGATGAGCGGCGGCCCCACCATCATGCCCAGGTAACCCAGGGCGGCCACGGCCGCGATGCCATCTGCAGCTGCCACGCCCGGCACGCGCGCCGCCGCGCTGAACAGCACCGGCACCACATTGGCCAGTCCCAGTCCGATCAGCGCGAAGCCCAGCAGCGCGGTGATCGGTTCATCGGTCACCAGCGTGAGCGCCATGCCCAAGGCAGCCAGCGCGCCACAGATCTGAACCAGCGTCACCGATGACACGCGAGCCCGCACCCAGTCTCCGCCAAAGCGGGTGGCCGCCATCGCGCCCGAAAAGCTGGCATAGGCCAAGGCCGCTGTCGAAGGCTTCGCCTGCAGTGATTCGTGCATGTACAACACGCTCCAGTCATAGATGGCGCCTTCGCACAGCAAGCCCAGCGCCGCCAGCATGCCGATCAGGCCCAGCACGCCGCGCGGCAGCACCATGCCGCCGTCGGATTGGGCGTCTCGGCCGGCGTGCATGTGCAGGCAACCCCACACGGTGAGCAGGCCGCAAGCCACGCCGGCGGTCAACAGGTGCAAGGGCGCGTTCAAACCCATCCCTTGCATGGCGCTGCCCAGCCCTGCGCCAGCCATGCCACCCAAGCTGAACAAGCCGTGAAAACCGCTCATCAAGGGCCGATTGGCCTGGCGCTCGATCTCGCTGGCGGCCACGTTGACGGCGACGTCAAACAGGCTGGCGGTGAGGCCGAAGATGAACATCAGCACCAGCAGGGCAGCGTAGTGATGGGTGGCTAAAAGCAGTGTGATGGCCAATGCAGCCGTCAGACCCGTGACTCCGGCCACGGTGCGGGGACCCAGGCGACCCACGATGCGCCCCGCCTGGGTCAAACCGGTGATCGAGCCGACGCCCGCTGCCAGCATCGCCAAGGCCAGGGTTTGTTCGCTCAGCCCATGGTGAGCCTTGACCATTGGCACCTGCACCCCCCAGGTGGCGAACAGGGCGCCCGCCGCGAAGAACTGGCCACGGATGGCCCAGGTGGAATGCGAGGCCTCAGCTGGCATCGCCGTTCGTCAGCCGCCGGATCTGGCGGTCTTGCAGGCGCGAGAAAAGCGCCAGGGCTGTGATGGCGCCGATCAGCGCAAACAACATGTCCGACTGCGTGTCCCACGGATCGCCTTGCGTTCCCAGGAACTCATCCGCACCTTGGCCGGCCACCAGCGCCACGCCCCACTCGATGAACTCATAGGTGGCGCTGATGGCCAGCACGATGCTGACCACGATGAACGCCAGCATCTTTGGTCCCTTCACATGCTGGCCACGGATCAGGATTTCACGCGCGACCAAGGCAGGCACCAGCCCTTGAAAGAAATGCCCAATCTTGTCGTACGGGTTGCGGTGCAGCCCGAGCCAGTCTTGAATTTGAAAGCCAAGTGGCACCCGCGCGTAGGTGTAGGCCCCTCCGAGCATGAGCACCATCGCATGCGCAAAGATTCCGACATACAGCAGCGTGGTCAGGGGAAAGCGCTTGTAGCTGCCCCAAAGGATGGGCAAGGCAATGACCACGGGCGCGACCTCCAGTGCCCAGGTTGCGTAGTCGTAGGGCCGAAGGCCTGACAGCGCAAGCAGGGCGATGAGCAACACCGACGCGAGCGTCAATGCTTTGCTGCGTTGCTGCTGCTGCAGTGTGTGGCCAGGCAAGTGGTGTTCCGGCTTCAAGTTGGTTTACCTACGAATTTGAGGTGAATTTCCAACGTCAATTGCTCGATGCGTTCGCTCAGTTGCTTGGTGATTTCGGTCAGCGTGGTGTTTTGCTGCATGAGTTCGATCAACTGCACATTCTGGGCGCTTGAAAACAACTCGCGCTGTTCGCTGGCTTGGGCCAATGCCTCGCGGTGCATGGCATCGGCTTCTGCGTGCACCCTGTCCCGGTCCGCCTGGCGAGTTTGAGCCAGCAGGATCAATGGGGCAGCATAGGCGGCTTGAAGGCTGAACGCCAGGTTCAACAAAATGAATGGGTAGACATCGAACTTGGTCGTGCCCATGGCGTTGACCGTGATCCAAGCCACCACGATGAGGGTTTGTGACACCAGGAAAACAGGTGTGCCAAAAAATCTGGCGAATGCTTCAGCTTTCAAGGAAAACCAGTCGTCGCCAAACACTGAGAACAGGTGGGCAAAGGGCAGGTGAAATCGGAAGTGATGCTTG
>NZ_JACMNS010000104.1 GCF_014378415.1 Aquabacterium sp. | reverse complement strand
CGCGCCGCGACCTCCGCCTCGACCTGCTCGTCGGTCGGGATGATCCCCTGCTCGTCGAATTCGTCGCGGACCTCGGTCCGGATGATCGAGTCCTGCGCTTGCGCTGCCGCTTCAGCCGTCGCTGCGACCTCACCGACCAACCGGTTGCGCTGCGCCTCGATCTCATGGCTGCTGATGACGAGAAGGTTGACGACCTTGCCTCCCTGGAACTCAACTGCCTGCACCTCGTAGGTCTCGCCGCCGTCCAGCTCGCGGGCTTCGATCCGCGCAATGGCATCGCCTACTTCAAGCTGGAACAGCTGCGGCTCGGTGTCCACGTTGGGCTGCGTGAATGGGCCGCGGTGCATGCCGGGCGCGCTTGCGTCGAGGTACTCGCGATTCTCCAGGCCCTCGACCCGGTAAATGAGGTGCGTCGCGTTGCCTTCCGTGTCGCGCACCGCCTCCCGGATGACGACTGATTCAGCGGGCTCAGTGGCGCGCGCGAGCGCTGCTGTGCCCCACAAGGCCAGCCCCTGCGGACTGACCAGTGTGGCGCCCGGCCGAAGGCCTATCTGGTGGCTGGCGGTGAAGAACGGATCCCATCGGCGGCGAACAATCGTGAACTGGTTCGGAACGACGTCCAGCAGGGCGGCGTCGACCTTCTTGTCAGTCTTCTCCTCGACGACCCACTCGGCGATCGCCTTCTGCGTGATGTACTTCCCGGCCTCAAGTGCGGCGAAGACCAAAACTGAATAGGGCCCCAGGAGCGGCACGGTGGCCAGCGCGATCACGCCGAGGAGGATGTCGGCCAGGATGCTGGCCTGAACGTCCGCGCCCGAAGTCCACGACATGATCCCTTCGGCGTCGAGCGCCTCGTAGATGTAAATGTGCACCGTGAAGTTTGGATCGGGCAGGTTATTGATTTCGTACTCGCCCTCCACTGAGACTTTGAGCTGGTTGTCGGTCAACACGGACCGGGCATCGATCTCGACCACGTCGAAAAGCTTTTCTTCTTTCTTCATGACCGGGTGGTGGTATCCGGACCCGGACCGTCGTGCCATGCGGTGATAGGCATCGTGGGCAAAGTCGCCGTAGATGCTTGCTCTGGTCGCGACTGTGATGTCGGCGCGGGGCTCGAGGATGTTCTGCGCCAGGGTGAGGTCGCCGCGCGGCCCGAGCACGTTGTCCTCCTGAGGGCCGGCACGCAGTACCAGGTTGATGTAAAGCCCCAGTGCCGCTTCGCGCTCCACATTGCCGGCCAGCTTCTTCATGTGGATCTCGCCAATCCGGCCGCCGGACCCGAGGTTGGTCATCGAAATGTCTTGGTTGATCATTGGCTGGAGCCTCGCTAGCAACTCCGCCTGCGGCAGGCCGTTGCCAGCGGCAAGGGTCACGATCGGCCCGCCAATTTCGAGCAGTTCAAGCTTCAGCTTCATCGCGCCCAGACCGGTTCCGTCGGTGTCCGGCGTGGTGTTCAGGCTAATGCCGATGTACAAATCAATGAACGCAATGCCCGATTGCATACCCCGCGCCAAGTTGAGCCAGACGCTCACTTGCAGATCCGCGCCCATAGGGTGCGTAGGCAGAATCTGGACAGCAAACGCCTCGTCGCCGGCCGCCTCGAGTGGCTGGGGGACATTTGCATCGACGACATAGGCCCGATCGAGGGCGGGCGGGATCAGCACCTGAACTTGGATCGGATCGCCGCCGCCGCTAGGCGTGAATGTCTCGCCAGTCCGGATCAGCCCCGTCTCGACAGCGGTCAACAGTAAATACTGCAGATACCTTTCGCCCATCGCCACCTCGACGTCGTACCCACTGGTCACACGTGCCTGGTCCATGACTGGCCTCCATTGAAAATTGGAATTGAGAAATCAAGGTTCATTCGCCAATCGCCAATCGCGATTAGCGGCCAAGCGGGGGCTTCCGCGCTGATGCTTATTCATGCCGGCGGCGGGATGCTGTTCGTTGGCTGGCCAGCACACACCAAGCGAATCATTTGGTTCTTACCGCAGAAATACCCACCAGCAAGCGGTGTAGATGCAGTCCGCGAGGCTGTCGCAAGGAGCATCGTGTCGGCTCATGGTGTGAGACTCCAAAGGGTAGGCTTGCAAAGCGAATGTTCACTAAATGTGAAACAGGATCTACCCTTGGAACTAGGGGTGAGTCAAAGAACGCCCCCCTAATTTGGTGACGCTAGCGTTCACCCGGCAACTCGCAGGGCTAAAGAAGGCTTTTGGTTTTCACCAAACAAGCCCTTCCCTGCTACTTCAACTCCGCCGAACTCTTCCCCAACAACCTTCGCGCAATGATCAGCAACTGAATCTGCTGCGTGCCTTCGAAGATGTCGAGGATCTTCGCGTCGCGCGACCACTTCTCCAGCAGCGAGGTCTCGGTGTAGCCGATGCTGCCCGCCAGTTCGACGCATTTCAAAGCCACGTCCACACAAGTGCGCCCCGCCTTGGCCTTGGCCAGCGAGGCTTCCAGCGAATTGGGCCGCCCGTTGTCGGCCATCCAGGCCGCCTGCAAAGTCAGCAGGCGCGCCGCCTCGTAGTCGGCCTGCATGCGCACAAAGTCAGCCACGGCCGAAGGCTGCCGATGCAGCGGGCGGCTGTAGTCCACCGTCAAGCCGCAGTCTTTCAGGATCTGGCCCATCTCTTCGATGCAGGCGCGCGTCAGGCCCACGGCCATCGAGGCCACCAGCGGACGCGTGTTGTCGAAGGTCTGCATCACACCGGCAAAGCTCTTCTCGGGGTTCACCTCGGGGTCGCCCAGCAGGTTCTCCTTGGGCACACGGCAATTGGTGATCATGAAGTGCGCGGTGTCGGAGGCGCGGATGCCCAGCTTGTGCTCCAGGCGCACCAGCTCGAAGCCCGGCGTGCCCTTCTCGACCACGAAGGATTTGATCGCAGCGCGGCCCAGGCTCTTGTCCAGCGTGGCCCACACCACCACCAGGTCGGCGCGCTCGCCCGCGGTCACGTAGATCTTTTCGCCATTGAGCACATAGTGGTCGCCGTCGAGCTTGGCGCTGGTTTTGATGGCGGCCGAATCGGAGCCGCAGCCCGGCTCGGTGATGGCCATCGCGGCCCAGCGGCCCTTGAAGCGCTTGAGCTGCTCCTCATTGGCCACCGACGCGATCGCGGCATTGCCCAGGCCTTGGCGCGGCATCGACAGCAGCATGCCGACATCACCCCAGCACAGCTCCATGATCGACAGGCAGGTGGAGATGTTGGTGCCGTTGCGGTTGCCTTGCGACGCGTCAGCCGCGTCACGGCGCACGCCGGTGGCGCCCGTGCCGCCGACATCGCTGTTGCCTGCATTCATGCCGTCGATCACGGCGGCCATCATGTCGAGTTCGACCGGGCGGCTGTGCTCGGCGCGGTCGTACTTGCGCGAGATGGGGCGCAGCACTTCGGCGGCGGTCTCGTGGGCCTGGCGCACCAGGGGCTTGAACTTGCGGGGGATTTCGAGGTTGATCATGAAAGGCCTTTGAATGGAGTTGGATGCCGAAAGGAAGCCGACGTCAAATCAACAATCCACCCTCCATCACACCGACCGCGCGCAAGTCGCGGTACCAACGTTCCACCGGGTACTCGGTGACAAAACCATGGCCGCCCAGCAACTGCACGCCATCGCTGCCGATCTGCATGCCCTTGTCGGCGCACAGGCGGCGTGCCAAGGCGGCGGCCTCATAAAAATCCACGTCCGCATCGACCAGGCTGGCGGCGCGCCAGGTCAGCAGGCGCATCGCGTTCAGCTCGATCGACATGTTGGACACGGCAAACGCCACCGACTGCCGGTGGCTGATCGGCTCGCCGAAAGCGTGGCGGTCGTTCACATAAGGCACGATGAAATCCAGCACGCCTTGTGCGCAGCCCGTGCCCAGCGCACACCACGCCAGGCGCGACAACTGGATGCATTCGCGGTAGGCATCAAACGCGCCTTCGGCCAGCAAGGCCTTGGCAGGCACCAACACCGCGTCGAGCTTCAGGCGCGCGGTGCCTGCGGCGCGCAGGCCCATGGCACGGTCCTCTTCAACCGACAAGCCCTTGGTGGACGACTCGATCACGAACAGCGCCGGGCCCTGGCCCTCGATGTGCGCGGCCACGATGAACAGCTCGGCGCTGGCGGCCAGCGGCACCATCGACTTCAGGCCGTTGATCACATAGCCACCACCGCTTTGCGCCACGGCGCGGGTCTTCAGCTCGAAAGGGTCGAACAAGGGTGTGGGTTCCTGGATGGCCAGGGCCGCTGCGGGCACGTTCTCACCGGCGAAATCGCCCAGGTAGGCGGCCTGCTGATCGGCATTGCCCCACAGCACCAGTGCCGTGCTCACGGCCGAGGGCGCCAGCGCCGCAAAGGCCAGGCCCATGTCGCCTTCGGCCATGGCTTCGGCGATCAGCACATTGGTCACGGCCGAGCGTTCAGTGCCCATGCCGCCCAGCGCCTCGGGGATGCCCAGCGAGGTGATGCCCAACTCGGCGCATTGCGCCAGCAGCTCAGGCGGCGCGGCGTAGGCCATGTCGGCCTGGCCGGCGGCTTCGCGCAGTTGTTCCATCGCGAAGGTGCGCGCCGCTTCGCGCAGCATCTGCTGGTCTTCGGTGGGCGCCAGGTCGAACAGGTCGCCCGCACCGCGTTTGGACAAGCGTTGCGGTGAGCCCAGGTTCTTCACCGCCTTGAACGCGCGGTTGGCGGCCGTCACAGCCTTGAAACCCACCTTGGTGCTGTGGTACAGCACCTGTTCGGTCGGCTTGCGCAGGCCCAGCGAATCCAGCTTGGGCGAGGCGGCCATGCGGCTGAGGGTGCGCAATCCAATTCGTGTGAGCGATGTCATGTCGAAGTCGTGAAATGAGGGATCCCATGATCTTGCGACCCGCCGGTCGCCGATACTTGCCCCTTTGCGCCAATCAACTTGACCCGACCTGCCTCGCCCAGCCCGCCGCCATGAGTTCCCCGCCGCCTTCCTTGCCCGCCTCCGACGCCTCTGCCCTGCGCAGCTGGCTGCTGGCCGCCAAAAGCGCGGTGGACAAGCGCGGTGTGGACGCCGACGCCCTGCTGCGCGAGGTGGGCCTCGACCTGTCGACCCTGAGCGACCCCATGGCCCGCTACCCCGCCCACCTGGGCTTGGCCTTCTGGCAAAAAGCCCTGCAGGCCACCGGCGAAGAGCTGTTGGGCGTGGACGTGGCCCTGCAATTCCTGCCGCTCAACTTCACCGCCCTGGGCTATGCCCTGATGGCGTCCGAGAACCTGGCCCAGATGTACCTGCGCCTGGCGCGCTACGCCCACGTGGTGACCGATGCCGCCGACGTTCGCTTTCACCTGGAAGAGGGCGTCGGCCGGATCACCATCACGGGCGACCAGGCCCTGCTGCGCGCCGCCAACGCGGCCACCGTCTGGAGCATCTTCGACTACGCCATGCTCACCCTGGTGCGCGGCTCACGCATGCTCTACGGCCGCGACTTCGTCCCGCTCGAATTGCGCCTGCAGCGCCAGCGCCCCAAAGACCATGCCAGGTTCGAAAAAGTCTTCCGCTGCACGCCCATCTACGGTTGCGAGGACAACGCCTTGTTGGTCGACCACACCACCCTGCACAAGCCCCTGTCCTTCGCCAACCTGGAAGTCGTCAAGGCCAGCGAAGAAGCCATGGACCGCTACCGCTCGCACTGGCCTGATCGCGGCTTGCCCCAGCAACTGGCCGCCGTGCTGAAAGAGATGCTGCCCAGCGGTGAACCCCGCCAGGACGACGTCGCCCCGCGCCTGGCCATGACCCTGCGCACCCTGCAGCGCCGCCTGGCCGAGCTGGGCACCAACTACCGCGACGTGCTCAACCAGACGCGCCACCAGCTCGCGCTCGATTACCTGGCCGCCGCCCAATACTCCGTCGGCGAGATCTCCTTTTTGCTGGGCTTCTCCGAAGTCAGCGCCTTCACCCGCGCGTTCCGCCGCTGGACTGGCACCTCGCCCAGCACCTGGCGCCAAGCCGTCGCGCCGACACGCCCACCCCATGCGCATTGACGACATCCGCCAGCGTTTGCGTGCCCACGGCGCCAAGCCTTGCCATGAAGACAAGATCCTGCGCTTGTGGTCGCAGGCGCTGCCCTTGGACAGCGGCAAGCGCCGCCCGGAAGACTTCCTGCCGCTCGGTGTGCGCAACGCCCTGCCCGCCCTGCTTCATGACCTGAACGCCCTGGCCCGTGTGCGCTCCGAACACCCCGCCGAAGACGGCTCTTCCCGCCTCCTGATCGGCCTGCAGGATGACCAGACCATTGAAAGCGTGCTGCTGCCGCGCGACGGCCTGTGCGTGTCGTCCCAAGTGGGTTGCGCCGTCGGCTGCGTCTTTTGCATGACCGGCAAAGACGGCCTGCTGCGCCAACTGGGCAGCGCCGAAATCGTCGCCCAAGTGGCCCTGGCCCGGGCCCGCCGCCGCGTCACCAAGGTCGTCTTCATGGGCATGGGCGAGCCCTCGCACAACCTGGACAACGTGCTCGAGGCCATCGATCTGCTGGGCACCTGCGGCGGCATCGGCCACAAGAACCTGGTGTTCTCAACCGTGGGCGACCCACGCGCCTTCGAGCGCCTGCCGCTCGGCATCGTCAAGCCCGCCCTGGCACTGTCGCTGCACTCCACCAAGCCCGAGCTGCGCGCGCAATTGCTGCCCCGCGCGCCGCGCATCGACCCGGCAGAGCTGGTCGAGCAAGGCGAGCGCTACGCCCGCGCCACCGGCTACCCGATCCAGTACCAGTGGACCTTGATCGACGGCCTCAACGACAACGAGGAAGAGATGGACGGCATCGTGCGCCTGCTCAAAGGCAAGTACGCGCTGATGAACTTGATCCCGTACAACACGGTCGACGAACTCGACTTCAAGCGCCCCTCGTGGGAGCGCGCCGCCGAGATCGCGCGCAGCCTGCACCGGCGCGGCATCCTGACCAAGCTGCGTCAGTCGGCCGGGCAAGATGTGGACGCCGGCTGCGGCCAATTGCGCGCCCGTGATGCCCACAAGGCCGCCGTGATCAAGCCACAACCCGTGCGCATCGTCCGCCCTGAAGTGCGCCCACGATGATCGAAGTCCGCCACCTCAAATCCCTGGTCGCCATCGCCGACGCCGGCAAGCTGGCCACCGCCGCCGAGCGCGTGCACCTCAGCCAATCCGCCCTGTCCCACCAGATCCGCGCCCTGGAATCGCACCACGGCCAGGCCCTGTTCGAACGCACCCGCCAGGGCCTGCGCTTCACCCCCGCGGGCGACCGCTTGCTGGCCCTGGCCCGCACGGTGTTGGCCGACATCGGCGCCGCCGAGCGCGACCTGCAGCGCCTCAAAGGCGGCGCCGGTGGCGAGTTGCGTATCGTGCTCGAATGCCACACCTGTTTCGACTGGCTGATGCCCGTGATGCACGAGTTCCGCCAGCGCTGGCCCGAGGTCGAGGTCGACCTGGTGGCCGGCTTCCACGCCGACCCGCTGTCCTTGCTCAAAGAAGGCCGCGCCGACCTGGTCATCGGCTCCAAGCCCAAGGCCCAGCGACCCTGGTCGGTCGAGCCCTTATTCCGTTTCGAGATCCTGGCCGTGGTCGCCAACGAGCACAAGCTGCGCCACAAACGCCACCTCACGGCCCAGGATTTCGAGGGTGAAACGCTCATCACCTACCCCGTGCCCGAGCAGCGCATCGACCTGATCCGCGAAATCCTCAAGCCCGCCGGCGTTGAACCCGCCCGCCGCACGGCCGAGCTGACGGTGGCCATCGTGCAACTGGTGGCCAGCCGCCGAGGCATCGCCGCCCTGCCCAGCTGGGGCCTGCAAAGCTACCTGGAGCACGACTACGTCAAGGCCGTGCCCATCGGCCCCAAGGGTCTGTGGAGCGAGCTGCACGCCATCTGCCCCAAGGCCCTGGCCACCCAGCCCTACATGCAGGACATGGCCCTGATCATGCGCCAGCAGTGCGCCAAGTTGCCCGGCATCCAATGGCTGGCCTGACCCAAAGCGCGAGGCCAAGGGTCAACCCGCAGCGTTAAACGCCCCAACCGTCAGGCGATTGACAGTTGACGCCCCCTGATTTCAGGGGAAAGCTGCCCACCCACGGGGAATGCCCAGGGCCTGAAAAAAAACACTGTGTTTTAAACTTGAGGTCATTGGAAGACACCTTTCACCCCATGGAGCGTTGACATGACTATGAAATCACTGATGCTGACCACGGCCAAGGCCGTCGGCGTGACCCTGCTGACCAGCCTGGCGGCCCACGCTGCCTACTTCAAATGGGAAATGATCGAGCTACCGGCCTCCACCGGCGCCACCTGCGGCAACGGCACCCCCTACCGTTTCTTCGTCAACCGCACCCCGCTGAACAGCAAGGCCGTGGTCATGTTCGAAGGCGGCGGCGCCTGCTGGGACCAGTCCGCGTGCAAGGGCGGCTCGCTGCTCAACGCCGTCAACCCAGATGGCATCCCGGAGAACTACATGAGTGACTGGAACCGCCAGGCCCACCTCGGCCTCGTGACGCCCTTCACCGCACGCATCCACCCGCTGCAAGCCGTGCAGACCCAAAGCTGGAACATCGTCTACCTGACGTATTGCACTGGCGACGTGCACACCGGCAACAAGGTCAACGTGTACAACAACACCGACCCGGCCAACCCCATGACGTACTTCCACCGCGGCGCCATCAACGCGCAAGCCGTGGCGAACTGGATGGCCAAGAACATGCCCCAGCCCGACCACCTGCTGCTGACCGGTTTCTCGGCCGGCGGCGTGGGCTCCACGGCCAACTACGCGGCCTTCCGCACCACGCTCAAGCCCAAGAAGATGGCCCTGGCCGCCGATTCAGGCCCGCTGTTCAACGTGCCCCGCACCGCCACGCCTGAGCAAGCACCGTCTGTGCTGCTGCACAACAAGATCCGCGAAGTCTGGGGCCTGGACGGCCCTGAGGGCCTGGTCACGCAATTGATCAGCAAGTACCCCGGCGCCGGCGACGTGAACAACATGGGTTCGATCACCGCGGGCCTGGGCAAGATCTTCCCGAACGACCGCATCGGCTACACGATGTTCCAGGAGGACACCAACTTCTCGGCCTTCTCCTACCAAAAGTTCTACCCCGAGATCGCCAACGCCGCCACGGACGCTGACCGCCTGAAGATGCTGAACGTGAAGTGGCGCCAGGAAATCGCGCCTTGGATCGCCCAGATGACGCCCACCAACGTGGGCTATTACATCCCCAACAAGCGTGACATCAATGGCTCACACTGCACCACCATCGTCACCTTCGGCGGCACCAGCATCGTCGAGCAGAAGCTGAACCACGTGGGCGAGTTCATCGACAACCTGCTGGACGGCAAGGGCCCGGTCATGCGTGCCTATGAAACCAAGCCGACCACCCAGCGCGTCTTGCTGAGCGACATGTTCGCCGACTGGCTGGCACCTTTGATCCCCTGATTGATGGCATCAAAAAAAGCGGACTGTTGCCAGTCCGCTTTTTTCACATCAGCTTGACAAAAATCAGACTGCTTGACGGCGACGAGCCACCAGACCGACCACACCCAGACCGGCGAAGATCAAGGCCAGGGACTCTGGCTCAGGCACGGCCGAAGGCGTGGCGTACGCACTGCCGAGGTAGGTGTAAATGCTTGGGAAAGCACCTGTCACCTTCAAAGTGTGCGCACCAGCCGTCAAACCGGCAAAGCTGAACCCGTAACCCGTCGTGGTCGACGTCAACGAAGTGGCCATGCCATCGATCAGCACAGAACTGAAGGTGGCGCCGTAGCCACCAATCGAACCGACCAAATCGCTTTTGTTGCCCACCGAGAAGGTGAACAGATCAGCGATCGTGCCGCCAGTGGCAAAAGCGCCTACGCCCAGGAACAGGGCAGGCGTGGGCGTCAAGGCACCCAGATCACCGCCTGGCAAAGCTGGCGCACCCGCCAGCGCCGAACCTGCCACCACGAGGGAAGCAGCGGCTACCAACATTTTCAATTTCATAAGCAACCTCCAATAGTTTATCCAACGGATCGCTGACCCAAAAAGCTTCGAGACCGCGACTGTTCTTTTATAGGTCCAGGCGCCGAGCGGTCATACCCCCTGTTTCAGGGGGTAAAGGTAACAACCCTAGGTCGCCAGCGTTACAAATGAGGTGAATGATTCATGTCGCGTGTCACGGAAACGCAAAAAAGGCCCCGAAGGGCCTTTTTTCTTGGCTGGCGAAAAATCAAGCTGCCAGGCGCTTCTCGATCTTGGCCTTGGTGGCGGGCATCTCGGCCGGCAGGTGATACGACAGCTGCTGGAACAACTCGTCGTGCAGCTTCAGCTCTTGCGTCCAGGCGGCGGCGTCGATGCCGATCACCGACTGGAACTGCTCCTTGGTGAAGTTCAGGCCGGTCCAGTTGAGGTCTTCGTAGGTCGGGCTCAGGCCAAAGGCGTTGTCCACGCCCTTGGTCGTGCCAGCGATGCGGCCCAGGATCCATTCCAGAACGCGCATGTTCTCGCCATAGCCAGGCCAGACAAACTTGCCATCGGCGCCCTTGCGGAACCAGTTCACGCAGTAAACCGGAGGCGTCGGGTGGCCCGCCTTTTGCAGCTTGGCGCCCATGTCCAGCCAGTGCTGGAAGTAATCGCTCATGTTGTAGCCCATGAAAGGAAGCATGGCGAAGGGATCGCGGCGGACCACGCCTTGTTGGCCAAAGGCGGCGGCGGTGGTCTCAGAGCCCATGGTTGCGGCCATGTACACACCTTCGGTCCAGTCCTTGGCCTCGGTCACCAGGGGCACGGTGGTCGAGCGGCGGCCGCCGAAGATGAAGGCATCGATGGCCACGCCAGCAGGGTTGTCCCACTCGGGGTCGAGCGCCGGGTTGTTGGTCGCGGCCACGGTGAACCGGGCGTTGGGGTGGGCCGCCTTGGCGCCGGTTTCCTTGGCGATCTGGGGCGTCCAATCCTTGCCTTGCCAGTCGATCAGGTGTGCTGGCGGGATGTCGGTCATGCCTTCCCACCAGATGTCGCCGTCGTCGGTCAGGGCCACGTTGGTGAAGATCGTGTCGCGCAGGACCGACTTCATGCAGTTCAGGTTGGTCAGGTCGTTGGTGCCAGGGGCCACGCCAAAATAGCCAGCTTCTGGGTTGATGGCGTACAGGCGGCCATCGCCACCCGGCTTGATCCAGGCGATGTCGTCACCGATGGTGGTGACCTTCCAACCGTTGTAACCCTCGGGCGGGATCAGCATCGAGAAATTGGTCTTGCCGCAGGCGCTGGGGAAAGCCGCCGCGATGTGCGACTTCTTGCCTTGCGGATCGGTCACGCCCAAGAGCAGCATGTGCTCGGCCAGCCAGCCTTGGTCGCGGCCCATGGTCGAGGCGATGCGAAGGGCGAAGCACTTCTTGCCCAGCAGCGCATTGCCACCATAGCCCGAACCATAGGACCAGATTTCGCGGCTCGTGGGGTAGTGAACGATGTACTTGACGGTGGGGTTGCAAGGCCAGACGCTGTCTTTCTCGCCAGCTTCGAGCGGGGCGCCCACGGTGTGCACGCAAGGCACGAATTCGCCATCCGCGCCCAGCACGTCGATCACGCCCTTGCCCATGCGGGTCATGAGCTTCATGTTGACGGCCACGTAGGCGCTGTCAGTCAGTTCAACGCCGATGTGGGCGATGGGCGAACCCAGCGGCCCCATGCTGAACGGCACCACGTACATGGTGCGGCCCTTCATGCAACCCTTGAACAGGGCATCTTCACCCGTTTGCAGCTTGGCACGCATCTCCAAGGGCTCGCACCAGTTGTTGGTGGGGCCGGCATCTTCCTTGCGGTCGGCGCAGATGAAGGTGCGGTCTTCCACGCGGGCCACATCGGACGGGTCGGTCACGGCCAGGTAGCTGTTGGGGCGCAGTTCGGGGTTCAGCTTCTTGAAGCTGCCAGCGGCCACCAATTGGTTGCAGAAGCGGTTGTATTCTTCTTCAGTGCCATCGCACCAGTGAATGTCCTTGGCCTGCGTCAGGGCGGCAATTTCGGCCACCCAGGCGATCAGCTTGGCATTCTTGACGTAAGCGGCGGCGTTCAAAGGCACCCCCTGCGAGACGGTTTGGTTCATGACGATGGCTCCAAAAGTAATAAACAGGGTCTCGACAGCGCGGCCATGGCTTGACGGCTGCGCTCTCGACACCCTGCCGGCTGACACTCCCGGCAGAGAATGCCCAACAGCGAAACCTCGTAGTTTAGTCCACCCCTCATCGTTTGAGTTCCCCCCCTTTCCGAGGGGTTTCCGCCGGGATGCCAACTCTGTCACACCGCAAACACCGCGCCAGCTTGTCGGCAAGCCCGGGATTCCACTGCGCGACAATAGGCCGTGCCCTTGATAAGGTGAAACGATGAATCGACGGGATTGGATGGGATGGACCACCGGTTGGCTGAGCCTGCCCGGCTGGGTTTGGGCACAAAGCACGGAGCCGGTGCGCCTGGGGGTCGATGGCCTGCTGCAGGACACCGGGCTGGCCGGGCGCTGGAAAGCCGGCATGGGGCGCGACCTGGGCTTGGCGGCCAATTGGGTGCGCGAACCCTCGGGCACTATCTTGCGGCAACTGGAGTCGGGCGAGTTGCCCATCGGCCTGTTCCTGAGCCACCCTTTGGCCGACCGTTTGGAACAACAAGGCCTGATCCACGACCGCCACACGCTGGCCCGCACCCAGGTTTTGCTGGTGGGCCCCTCGTCCGACCCGGCCGGCGTGCGCGGTGAGCGCGACGTGGTCCGCGCCCTGCACCAGATCCTGGCCGGCCAGGCGGCGGGTGCTTGCCACTGGCTGCCGGCGCCCCAGGATTCGGCGCTGGCCGGCCTGAGCGACACCTTGACCAGCACCTTGGGCGCCCAGCATTTGCCCGCCCGGGCGGCCAGCAGAACGTCGGCAGGTGTTTCACTGCCTCCTTATCAATGGTTGACCCTGGCTGATTGGCAAACAATGTCCCGTGCTGAACGCAATGCCCGCAAGGTCCTGGTCGACCAGGATCCCCGCCTGTGGCTGAGCTGCCAGGTGGCGCGCTCTTTCAAAACGCCGCACCCCGCTGGCAAGCTGCTGGTGAAGTGGCTGCAAGGCCCGTTGGGGCGACAGGCCGTGACGGCCTCAGGATCGGTGTGGCAAAAAGCACAGGGCTGAGGCCATGAGTACCTGGGAGCTCGACGCCATCTGGCTCAGCGGGCAGATTGCCCTGCTCACGTTGTTGATCAGCACGCCGCCGGCGGTGGTGCTGGCCTCGGTGATGGCCAAGGCTCGGTGGCATGGTCACTGGCTACTGAACACGGTGGTGCTGCTGCCAATGGCCCTGCCACCCGCCGTGGTGGGCTTTGCCCTGCTGATGGGCCTGAGCGATGACGGCCAGCTCGGCCACTGGCTCGGCAACCTGACCGGCTGGACGCTGAGTTTCTTCCCCAGCGGCGCGGTGCTGGCGGCCAGCCTGGTCACCCTGCCCCTGATGGTGCGCGTGCTGCGCCCCGCCTTCGAAGCCATCGATCCGATGATGGCGCCACTGGCCCAGACACTGGGCGCCTCGCCCTGGAGCGCCTGGTGGAGCATCACCTTGCCGCTGGCGGCACCCGCCGTGCTGTCGGCCATGGCCCTGGGCCTGGCGGCGGCCTGGGGCGAAACCGGCGCCACCTTGGTGCTCGCCTCAGCCCTGCAACCCAGTCCCCGCGTGGGGCACCCCGAGCACAGCGTGCCCCTGGCCCTGGTGCAGGCCTTGCGCTCTCCGGACAACCTGGGCGCCGCAACCCGCCTGGCTCTGGTCTCGGTGGGCGTCGCTTTCGTGGCGGTCTTGCTGAGCGAGGCTGGGCGTCGCCATTGGCAGGGCCGGTGGGCCACCAGCAATGCGGGGCCACGGGCATGAGCGACAAGCGGCCACGCGTTCTGCCACTGCCCCTGAGCGTTGAACTGCGACTGCAGCAACCCGGGCTGGACATCCAGGCCCAGTTCCGCGTGCTGCCGGGGCGCGTGTGCGCCATCGTGGGGCGCGCAGGAGGCGGCAAATCCGCCCTGCTCAAGGCCACGGCCGGGCTGCACCCCTCGCTGGGCGGTCGAGTCGCCTTGGGCAACCAAGCCATCTACGACTCGGTGGCCGGCATCAACCTGCCCCCTCACCAACGCCGACTGGCCTGGCTGGACGGCCACGCGCACCTGTTCCCGCACCTGAGCGTGCAGGGCAACCTGGAATATGGCCTGGCGCGCGCACCCAAACCCGTGAACGGCCCCTCCTTCGACGCCGTGACCCAATGGCTGGACCTGCGCTCGCTGTTCAAAGCCCGCCCTGCGCGCCTGACGCCCTCGCAGCGCTTCAAGGTCGCTTTGGGCCGCGCCCTGCTGTCCGCCCCCCGGGCCATCTTGCTGGACGACCCCCTGAGCGGCGTGCCCGAGCACGACCAGCCGCCCTTGCTTGAATTGCTGGCCCAAGTCCCTGCGCGCTCCAAACTGCCGGTGGTGCTGGTCAGCCCGCGCATGAACGAAGTGATCCGCATGGCCGATGACGTGATCGTGCTGCACGAAGGGCGCATGACCAGCGGCGGCCCCGTCACCCAGATCCTGTCAGACGTGTCCCTGTCCACCTTCCTGGAAGGCGTGAACGCCGGCAGCGTGATCGAGGGCGAGGTCAAACGCCACGACATCGAATGGCTGCTCAGCGAGATCGACGTGGCCGGCCAACGCGTGACCGCCCCCGCCGTGCTGCACGCGGTCGGCCGCAAGGTGCGCCTGAAGATCCGCGCCCGCGACATCAGCCTGCACCGCGACCTGCTAGAGGGCAGCGGTGCCAACAATCAACTGCGCGGGCGCATCACGCAGATCATGCTGGCGGGCGAGAACGGGTCTTACGGCGCCGTGGGCGTCGAGCTGGATCACGTGCGCGAAACCGGCGACTTCTCCATCCAGGCCGGCGTGCAGATCTGGGCCCTGCTGACCCGACGCTCTATCCAGCAGATGGACCTGGCGCCCGGCCAGCCTTGCGTGGCCAGCTTCCAGGCCATGTCGGTGGCGGTCTCTTCCTGGCGTTGATTTTGCTATGCTTGAGCGGCCTTCATCGCTTTAATCGCCGCCCAGGAGTTGTCCATGCCTGCCCTTGTTGATCGCCGCGTGTTGTCCGTCAACACCGCCCCGGCCCAAGCCCTCGTCATCGACGGCAAAACCGTGGTCACGGCCATCGGCAAGCGATCGGTCAGCTCATTGCAATCGCCCGAGCGCATTGAGGTCAAGCCCATGGGTCTGCACCTGGACGAACAGGCCGACCCCACCGTGCATGGCGGCCTGTCCAAGGCGGTCTACGCCTATCCCCACGAGCACTACCCCTTCTGGCAAACCGTGCGCTCGCAGGCCAAATCGCAGGCGTGGGACGAGGCCCTGCCGCACGGCATGCTGGGCGAGAACCTGACCCTCACCGGCCTGCTGGAGGCCGATGCCTACATTGGCGATGTGCTGAAGTTTCCGAACTGCACGCTGGCCATCAGCGAGCCGCGCCACCCCTGCTTCAAGTTCGCGGCCGTGATGGGCTTCAACCAGGCAGTCAAGATGATGGCGCAGTCGGGCTACTGCGGCTTTTACCTGGCGGTGCGGGTGCCGGGCACCATCGCGGCCGGTGAAAGCTACGAGTTGATCCCGGGTCCGCGGCAGGTCGGCATCGCCGAGCTGTTCAAGTCCGACATGCGGCGCAGATGATCCTGGTCGCTTGACCGGGCCAGTCAGCCCAGGGTTTCGATGATGGCGTTGGACACACCACTCATCACGTGCCCGGCCGGCACATGGCGCGCCGCGCCATCGACGTGACCGGTCTGGTCGTCGAAGAAAAAGTCGGGCTCGAACTCGCGCAGGAACTCGCCCTTGGGCAGGCCGCCCAGGAACATGGCTTCGTCCACCTCAATGTCCCAGTCCATCAGCGTGCGGATGGCGCGCTCGTGGGCGGGGGCGCTGCGCGCGGTGACCAGGGCGGTGCGGATGCGCATGCCGCCTTCTTCTCCCAAAGCCTGGCCGCGTTGCTGTAAATCGTGCAAGGCCTGCAAAAGCGGCTTGAAGGGCCCGGCCGGCAAGGGCTTGGCGGCGCGCTCCTGTTCGTGCAGCTGGAAGGCATCCAACCCCGAGCTTTGAAAGACCTGCTCGGCCTCGTCCGAGAACAGCACCGCGTCACCGTCAAAAGCAATGCGCACCTCGCGCGGGTGGGCTTCACCGGCATGGGCCGAATGGGGCAGCACGCGCGCTGCGGGCACGCCTTCCAGCAGGGCCGAGCGCACATCGGCCTCGTTGGCCGACAAGAACAGGTGCGCCCGCAAAGGCCGCAAATAGCGGTAAGGCGATTCGCCCCGCGTGAACACACCTCGCTGAATCGGCAAGCCATAGTGACGCGCCGAGCGGAACACCCGCATGCCGGACACCGGGTCGTTGCGCGACAGGATGACCACCTCCACCCGCTGCTGATCGGGCGAGTTGAAGGCCAGCAGCTTGCGCACCAGCGAGAAGGCCACGCCCGGCTTGGCGGGCTCGTCCAGGCGCTTGAGCTGGTGCTTCATGTAGGCCCGGTCGCCCGCGCCCTGGTCAAACAGCAGGTTCTCTTGCTCGAAGTCGAACAGCGCCCGCGATGAAATCGCCACCACCAACTGCCCTGACAAACTGACGGCCATCTGGATGCTCCCTTGCAATCATTCGAATTGAAGGGACCAGTATCGCCGAGCGGCGCGCCGTCAGCTTGTCATCAGTGCAGCGTCATTGCGTAAACCCCATCGGCGTGCGGCGGGCCTGGGCATCGGGCAAATCGCGCGTGTCCAGGCAGTGCCGACAATCCAGCTTGGCATTGCCAAACGCCGTCATCAAGGCGCGGCGCATGTCGCGCGGCGCCAGGTGGCTCAGGCTGGCCAGCACGGCCTCATTCAGGTCGGGATCAAAACGCTGGCCCCAATCGTGGTCGGCGCGGATGCTGCGGTACAGCTTTGACGCGATCTTGCGCGCGGCCTCCTCGCTGGGCATCTCGATCTCGAACACGTTCATGCGGTTGAGGATCGGATCAGGGATGCCGCGCGCCTCGTTGGCCGTGGCCACCCAGATCACCTGGCTGGCATCGATGGGCACATCCGCGAACTCGTCGGTGAAGTGGCCTGCGGTATCGTGCTCCAGCAGGCTGTACAACGAGCCCAGCGGGTCGTAAGCATGCTCGCCGCCGCTCTTGTCGATCTCGTCCACCACCATGACCGGGTTGGCGTATTGGCCTTCAACCAGCGTTTCAAACACCTTGCCCGGCCGCGCGCCCTTCCATTGGCTGGACGAGCCTGACAGCACCCAACCGGCCGTCATCGAACTCATGGACACGAAGCCCATGCCCGTGCCCAGCAGTTGCGAGACTTCGCGCGCAAAGTGGGTCTTGCCGACACCGGGTGGGCCCAGCAGCAACATGGGCGTGATCTCAAGCGCATCGCGGCTGTCAGCGCACAAGGCCAGTTGGCGCCGCAGGTCGTCCAGGGCCTCGTGGAAATTGGGCAGATCGTCGTAGAGGTAGTCCATGGCCGGCAGGCCTGAGGGCTTGACCTGAAAGCGGTCGGGCCCCATCTCCAGCATGCGCTCGTAGGTGGCGCGCAAGGATTCGTGTTCGCGGGGCGGCAGCTTGCCCAGCTTCTTTTCGACTTCCTCAAGCCGATAGACATGCCGCATGTGCGCGATGGGGATGCGCGGGCCAGCGCCCTCTTTTTGCACCGTGACCAGTTCACAACCAGTGTTCATGCTCAACCTCCGACAACGAAGACGCTGAGACATCATGCAACAAACGCCCCCCGTCGCGAGCCCCTGATCAAGGGGATTCACTCCGCCTATATCGTGCTTACTTCACCCAGGTGTTCATCTGCATGATCGGCATCATCACGGACATGACGATGAGCATCACCATCAGGCCCATGAACACGATCAACAAGGGCTCGAGCACCGTGGCAATCGCCAGGGCCTTGCGCTGCACTTCGGCGCTGAGCTGTTTGGCCGCGCGTTGCAGCATCACGGGCAATTGCCCGGTCTGCTCGCCCAGGCGGGCGAACATCGACAGCAAGCCAGGGAATCTCTTCTTGGCGGCCAGGGCCGAGGCCAAGGGCGCACCTTCGCGCACCTGCACCAAAGCCTCCATGGCATCGGCGCGCATGGCGCGGTTGGACAAGGTTTCAGCGGCAGCCTGCAAGGCTTTCAAAATGGGCACGCCGGATCCAGCCAGCATGGCCAAGGTACCGGCAAAACGCGCAGCGTTGTAACCGCGAATCAATCGGCCGATCACCGGCACACCCAGGGTAAAGCTGTCGAACTTGCGGCGAAACGCCTCACCCCGCAAGGCGAACACCAGGGACGTGAAGCCCCCGATCATCAGCAAAATCAACAGCCAACCCCATTCACGCATGAAAGCGCTCAGGCCCAGCATGACGCGGGTCAGGATGGGCAAAGCCCGCTTGCTGCTGGTGAAGACCTGGGCCACCTGCGGCACCACGAACACCAGCAAAGCGACCACGACCACGATGGCGAACACCGACACCACCGCCGGATAAAGCGTGGCGCCAATCAGCTTGGAGGTCAACGCCTGCCGCTCTTCCAGGTCATCGGCCAGCTTTTCAAGCACGGCGCCCAACTGGCCGCTTTGCTCACCCGCCGCTACCACGCCACGGTAGACATCGTCGAACTCTTTGGGCGAGCCAGACAGCGCCCGCGCAAACGGCGACCCGGCGTTGACCTCAGAGCGCAAATGCGCCACCAGCTCGCGCTGATGCGGGTCTTCAGACTCGTCGGCCAGGGCCGTGAGCGCCCGCTCCAGCGGCAAGCCCGCCGACACCAGGCCCGACAACTGGCGCGTCCAAATCGCCAGCGACGTCGAGTTGAAGGCCCTGCGCGTGAACATGCCTTGCTGCTGGCCCTGCGCCTCGGTGACCATCACCAATTCGATCTTCAAGGGCACCAATTGCTGCGAACGCAGTTGCGCGCGAGCGGTCTTGGGGTTGTCGGAATCGACCAGACCGGTGACAGTCTTGCCACTGGTCTCCAGGGCTTCAAAACGGAAGGCAGGCATGGTGTCTTAAGTCTTATTCGCGCGTGACGCGCAACACTTCTTCCAGAGAGGTGACGCCTTCGGTCACCAAACGGTCGCCGTCCTCGCGCATGACCTTCATGCCGTTCTTGGCCGCGGCCTCGAACAACTGGGCCTCGGAGGCCTTGGCATGGATCAAGGCGCGGATGTTGTCGTCGGCCACCAGCAGTTCGTACACGCCGGTGCGGCCCTTGTAGCCGGTCATGCCGCAAGCAGCGCAACCCACGGGATGCCAGCGGTGGTATTCGTCTTCGCGCTTGCAATGCACGCACAACTTGCGCACCAGGCGCTGCGCCATCACGCCCAGCAAGCTGGAGCTGAGCAGGAAGGGCTCGATGCCCATGTCGGTCAAACGCGTGACGGCGCTGGCCGCGTCGTTGGTGTGCAAGGTGGCCAGCACCAAGTGACCCGTCAGCGAGGCCTGCACGGCGATCTGCGCGGTTTCAAAGTCGCGGATTTCACCGATCATGATGACGTCAGGGTCTTGCCGCAGGATGGCGCGCAGGGCCTTCGCGAAGGTCAGATCGATGCGGGCGTTGACCTGCGTCTGGCCGATGCCATGCAATTCGTATTCAACCGGGTCTTCCACCGTCAGCACATTGGTGGTGGTGGCATCGAGCGTGCTCAGGCCCGCATACAGCGTGGTCGTTTTACCCGAGCCCGTGGGGCCCGTGACCAGCACGATGCCGTGCGGCTGGCGCAGCAGGCGCTTGAAGCGGTCCAGCGACTCGCCGCTCATGCCCAGCGATTCAAGCGTGAACTTGTTGGCGTCGCCCTTGTCCAGCAGCCGCAACACGGCGCGTTCGCCATGGGCCGATGGCAAGGTCGAGACCCGCACATCCACCGCGCGGCCACCGATGCGCAGGGAGATGCGGCCGTCTTGCGGCATGCGCTTCTCTGAAATATCCAGCTCGGCCATGATCTTCAGGCGCGAGATCAGCGCGGCATGCAGGGCCTTGTTGGGCTGCACCACTTCACGCAGCGTGCCGTCAACGCGAAAGCGCACGGCCGAGCTGCGTTCATACGGTTCGATGTGGATGTCGGAGGCGCCATCCTTGGCCGCTTGCGTCAACAAAGCGTTCAGCATGCGAATGATGGGCGCGTCGTTCGAGGCTTCGAGCAAGTCCTCGACCGCCGGCAGGTCCTGCATCATGCGCGACAGGTCAACGGCGTTTTCCACCTCGCCCACCACGGCGGCGGCACTGCCCTCGCCACCCGCGTAGGCCACGGCAATGCGTTGCCCCAACGACTCGGCGGGCTCACGCTCCAGGGAGTCGATCACGAACAGGCGCATCACCTCGGACAAGGCCGAGCGCGACACCTGCTCGCTGGCCCACAAGGTGGCGCGGTCGCCATCGCTTTCCAGCAGCAGGCTGTGCGCCTTGGCAAAGGCGTAGGGCAAGGGATGGCGAACGGCCATGGCTCAGTTCTCCACGCCGCTGGCGGCGGGCTTGACTGGCGTGAGCTTCGGCGCAAAGCCAGAGTCGGCGGGCATCACCACCGTGGGTGCGGGCGCGTTGGGGTCGTCCAGCGGTTGCCTCACCGAAGGCATGGTCAGTTGGTTGGACAGCTTGAGCGGGTCGAGCACCGGCGCTTCGTTGATGCGCAACAAGGTGCTGTGAGCCGGCGCGCTCTCGATCTGCTTGTTGCGCATGTAGTCGTAGCGGTCCAGGGTGAAGGCGTTGGCGGACTCCTGGGTGCGCATCACGATGGGCCGCAAGAACACCATCAGATTGGTCTTCTTGCGCGCACGCTGCTGGCTCTTGAACAAGTTGCCAATGTAAGGAATGCTTCCAAGCAGAGGCACCTGGCTGTTGCTGTCTTGGTAATCATCTTTCAGCAGCCCACCCAACACCAGCACCTGGCCATCGTCAATCACCACGGTGGTTTCGATGGAGCTCTTGGTGGTGGTCGGACCCGAACCCGTATCAGCCCCCGGCTTAACGCTGGAGTCCTCCTGGAACACCGTCATGCGCACGGTGCCGCCTTCGCCCACTTGAGGCCTGACCCGCAAAGTCAAACCGACGTCCTTGCGATCAACGGTCTGGAAGGGATTGACGGTGCCACTGGAGCTGGTTTGCGCGTTCGAATAAGAGCCTGTCACGAAAGGCACGTTCTCGCCCACCACAATCTTGGCCTCTTCGTTGTCCAGCGCCACCATGTTGGGCGTGGACAAGACGTTGCCGCCCGCATTGGTCTCCAAAAATGTGGCCAAGGCCCCCAGGCTGTATTGCCCATTGCCGATCGCGCGGGCCAGGCCCACGGTGAAACCAGATGGCAAGACCAAGCTTTTGGTCGCCCCACTCACCACAGACGACAGCGTCTGAGAGCCCAGGCTGGTTCCGGCCCCAAGCAGGGTGTTGTCACCCCCGCCCACCTTGGTGCCACCCGCCCAATTGACGCCCATCTGAGCGGCTTTTTCCACATCAACCTTGACGATCATGGACTCGATGTAGATCTGCGCCCGGCGCCCATCCAGTTGATCGACCACGGCGCGCAGCTGCCTGTACAGCGCATCGGTCGCGGTGATGATGAGCGAGTTGGTGCTGGGATCAGCCTGGATGAAGCCCCCGGTCGAAGGCGAAGCCGAACCTGCCACTGGCGTGGTGGATTGGGCGGAGGCCGTGCCACCTGAGCTGCCGCTTTGGTTGTTGGCTGCGGCAGGCATGGGCGAAGCACTGGCCGAGCTGCCGCCGCTGGAGGATGAACCACCGCCCGACGAGCCCCCGGCACCCGGGAACGACGCCCGCAGCACCTGCGCCAGCTTCACGGCATCGGCGTTCTTCAAGTAGATGACGTGGATGCCACTGCCGCCCAGCCCGGCCGTGCCGGGTCGGTCCAGGCGCTGAATCAGGCTGCGCACCAGGGCCAGGCGCGCCGGATTGGGCGCGCGGACCATCAAGGTGTTGGTGCGCGGATCGGCCATGATCAAGGTGGACTGCCCACCGGCCACACCGGGGATGGTGGGGCCGCCACCGCCATCGGCCATGCGCTGAACCATGGGCGCCAGGTCAGCCGCAATCGCGTACTGCAAGGGCATGGCCTCCATGTCCGTCGACGACGGCACGTCCATTGCCGCGATCATCTGGCCGATGCGCTTGAGGTTGTCCGCGTAATCCGTGATCACCAGGGTGTTGGTGCCCGGATTGGCATTGATCGTGTTGTTGGGGCTGATCAGAGGCCGCAGCACCGTCACCAGGCTGTTGACGTTTTCGTACTGCAACCGAAAAATCTGCGTCAGGATCTGGTCGCCAGACCGCTTGACCGTGCTGCCCACCTCGACCGTGCCGGTTTGCAGCTTGGCGTCGGCTTCTGGCACCACCTTGAGCAGACCCGCCACCTCCACCATCGCAAAACCCTGCCCGCGCAAGGCCGCCAGGAAGTTCAGGTAAGCCTCGCGCGGTGTCAGCGGTTGCTCGCTGTACAGCGTGATGGTGCCCTTGACGCGCGGATCAACCAGGATCTGCTGATCGACGATGGCCGCCATGGCCCGCGCCACGCCTTCAATCTCGGCGTTGACGAAGTTGAGCGTGACCGTGGGGCCACCCTTCTTGACGGTAGCGGCCTGCGCCGCGCCCGCCACCGAAGGCATCAGACAAGCCGGACCAAAGGTGAAGGCCAAAGCCGTGGCCAGCGCAACCGCGCGGGGACGAGACAATAGAGGATGGGTCGTCATGACTTATCCGATCGAAATTACGGAGCGGTCGCCCATGCGGCGACCGATGATGTTCAAAAAACTGTCGAGCGCGCCGCGCTCGCTTTCATTGGCCCGCGCTTCACCCCGGAAGCGCAAACCATTCAAACCCATTTGCCCCTGCCCGGACAACTGCAAGGCACCGTCCAAGGTCATGAGCGATAAATTCACACGCCCCTGCGGGTCACCCAGCAAATCAACCCGGTAGGACCCCAGCCGATCCAGGGTGGTGACGCTGGAAGATACGTCGGTGAAATCGAACTGCGCCTGACCCTCGAAACGCATGCGACCGTGGACCCATTCGACCACCAGGGCGTTGCTGCTCAAGCGCACCACACCGCCCAGTTGCAAGGTGTTCCAGGGGGTGCCCAAGCCGGTCAACCAGGCCGCAGGCCAATGGCCAATCGGCCCCGTGGACGACACAGGCACAGAAGGGCTGGACTGGCTGAACACGGCCACCCGCACCCGCCCAAAGCCTGGCTGCACCTGGATCACCACCGGTGTGGGCACACAACAGTCTTGCTGCAAGGTCAGACTCACGCCCGTCCAGCCTGGACGCAGCTTCCAGTTCAAACGGCCCGGCAAAGCCCGGGCGTCACGGCTGCCGGGACCGCCGGTCAGCACCACCACGGCATCACCACTCCACACGGTACCCTGCGATTCGGCCAACAACAAGCGACCGTCGCTCATCACCACCACCCCTTGGGCCAGCCAACTGGCCGGGGCGTACAAGATGAAGCCCAGCAAGGCCCCCAACACCGCGCCCCACCAACCCCAGCGCCGCCCGGCCTTGCGCATGTTTTCCCAACGCGCCACTTCCAGCGTGGATTCCATCCAACGGGTGGTCGCGGCCATGCCGCCAGACCACCAGGCGGCGGGGGATTTCAGGTTGGAGAGGATCGACATGCCCGGTGTGTTCCTGCTCAGCGAGGCGAGGCCTGCCCAGGGGCCAGGCCCAGCACCACGGTGCCCGAATAATGCCCGGGTTCCGACTGCGCCAGATTGGCCTCCAAAGGCCGCGCTCGGGCGGCCACGCGAACCTCGGCCATCCAGTCGGCCAATGATGCGCCGAGCACCTTGTTGAATTCGACCGTGGCCCGGTCACCCTGGACGCTCATTCTGGCCGCTGCCCCCAAACGTTCAGTGGCCGCCTTCAAGGCGGCTTCAGCCTGAACGGGCGGCACCGGCGGCTGCTGGCGCAAAGCCTGAGCCTCCTCCGCCATGGCCCGCATGCGGGCCACCTGGGTGCTGATTT
Source organism: Aquabacterium sp. (assembly GCF_014378415.1). GTDB lineage: Bacteria > Pseudomonadota > Gammaproteobacteria > Burkholderiales > Burkholderiaceae_C > Aquabacterium. Next base: position 27,939 of record NZ_JACMNS010000104.1, on the reverse strand, counting down.
CGCGCAATTGCGTGGGCGTTTGCTGCATGCTTTTCAAGGCAGGGCGGATGAAAACCAGCACCACCACGGCCAGCAACAGCAAAGCGGCCGCCGCCTGCGCCATCTGGCGTTCACGCGGGGCCATCGCGGCCCAACGCGCGAGCCCCTGCTGACGCAGGACGTTGAAGGAGGTGGCTTCTGATTCAGTGCTCATAGGTCGGTGTCAATGGCGATCGGCTCAACTGCGCGAGCCGCGGCGCACGGTCAGGCGGCCTTCGGCCACCTCCACCTGGGCGCCCGTGGCCGACAGCTTGCTGCGGAACTGGTCGATGTCCGACGGGCCCCAGGCCGGTGGCGGCGCCAGGGTCAGGCTGGTGCCGTCGTATTGCAGGTTGGTGGACGGCGTCTCGTTGGGCCAGGCGCTGGCCACCAGGGACATCAGGCCTTCCAGGTCGTTGTCACCAGGCTGCCCCGCGATCGCGCGCAAGGCTTCGGTTTCGCGCTGCATCTGCACGGCCGGGTCCAGGATCACCTGAACCTGCGGATGGGCCTGCTTCAGGATCGTGGTCATCTCGGCCTTCTTGAGCTTGAGCTGGCGCTCTTGCTGCCAGGCCCACAGGTTCAAACCCACGACCTGGGCCACCACCAAAGCCGCCATGCCCACCCGCACCGGGCGCCATTGCGGGCTCAGGAACTGGCGCCAGCGGTCAGACACCGCGTTGAAGCCTTTGCTGTTGGGGGTGAGGTCAAATTGCAACAGGTTCCACAGCGAGCGATTGGCTTGCAGCAAATGCTCGGACTGGGTTTGCACCGTCACGGCCTGGCCCAACCAGCGTTCGGCCGGCGAGGCCACCTGCGGTGTGGCAAAAAAGCGGGTTTGCGGCGGCAAGGCTTCGGGCACCAGGGCGCGCGACAAGCCGCCCGTCAAGGGCCAACTGGCCACACCGTCCAGGGTTGACCAGGTCAGGACGATTTCCAGGCCCCGATCGGGCGCGGCGCCACTGCCAGCTTCATGAACTTCATGGAAATACCCGGTGGCGGGCTCATCGGGCCACACGGCCGGGGCCACGCGGTCGACGCGCAACTTGGCTTTTTCAAGCAGCATCAACTGGCTGGTCAACCAAGTCAGGTCGCAGGCTGCGATCCAGGCGGGTTGACCGGTCTTGGCCGCAGGGGCCAGGGCCAGGTGCATGTCCTCGGGGTCGGTCAGCATGGCGTCTTCCAACATGCTGGCCAGCGCGGCACGCAGGCGCGCGGCGGGGGCCTTGGGCACCGTCAGGCGGTGCCAGCTGATGTCGGTAGGCGCCAACACCGCGACCACCGTGTCAGCGCGCGGCACCATGGACAAGGCACAGCGCCCCTGCCGGGACACCGTCTGCCCATCGGCGCTGAGCACGTAGGCGTACTCCTTGGTCGCCTGGGCCGCGGACGAGGTCGGCTCCGCCACGGCCAAGTCGGCATTCAGGCGCGAACGCGCAGGTAGTTGAAGGATGAGGATGCTCATGCCCAGCAGTCAAAGGGGTCGAAAAAGGAAGCACACATCAAGGGTAGATGCCTTGGCATTGTAGGAGGCGCGAAATAAGGCACGTTTAAGGATAGATACTGTCTTGTCAGTTGCCAGGATCAACGCCCGAAAAGCGCTCCTGATTCATCACAGTCACTTCGACCTGCCTGTTCTGGCCCTCGCGCTTGACCAGGTGCCGGTTCTTCATGATCTGATTTTCAAGCCGCAACATGCTGGTCACCTCGAAATATTTGGAGGTCAATTCGATGGCATCGGCAGGGATGGGCACGGTGGGCACCTGCTTCTGGGCATCGGCCAAATCTTCAAAATAGTGGTTTTGCCGAGACTGCACGATGCGCTGGGCCGTGGCTGTGTCAATGCCCCACACCGCCGCGATGACTTCCTTGGGCGCGGTATTGACATTGATGGCCGTGATGCCGCCCTGCGGCACGTTAAGGTAAGGCAACAAGGCCACATAGGGGCGCATGCGCTCGACCGTGTCCGCGCCCAGCTTGGGCAAAAGCCAGGTCAATTGATCCAGCCGCTGGGGCATTAACGGCGAGGCAGCCCGGCCAGAAGCCCCTCCTAACGCGCCAAAGGACTGCGTTGTGTCCATGGCCGCCAGGGTGGCTTTTCTCAAGGCTTCCGCAATCTGCAGTGCCAAATCTGGCGGCAAGTTGATGTTGGTGAGCAAGTCTCGCAGCACCTTGACCTGCTGCGGATCCACATCCACCAGGCCAGGGTTGGGGCTGATCAGCAACAGATTGCGCAGGTTGTAGCGCGCGTTGACGTCCAGCACCTTGCCCGACAGGAAGGCGTCAGGGGCATCATCGGTGTTGTCCTTGTCCACGGCCAGGAAGGTGGACAGGCGCATTTCCTTCAGATCCTGGGCCCACTGCTGCGCCAGATGGGTCGGCTCTGGCTGCCCCCCCGTCTGCATGCGGCGCCCGTCGTCCTTCAACACCAGGCGCGCGAAGTCTAGGGCGCCCACCAGCAGCCACTCGGATTGCTGGCGACCGCGCTCGGCCGACTCCACCTGCACCGCACGCCATTGCTGCCACACCATCGACGAGGCGATCGTGGCCACCACGGTCACGATGACCATGGCCATCAACAAGGCCGCGCCGCGTTGTCGCACAGGCAGTTTCGAAGGCTTGGAATGCTTCATGTCATCGCCTCAATGCGCGGCCAGGAAGGTGTCGCGCGTGGCCACGCCCTCAAAGCCGCTGGCAGGCCCCAAGGTCAGGATTGACCGCACCGCCACAGGCAGTTGGTTGTTGCCCGTGGACTGCGGATTGGTGGGGGTGAGGCTGCCCCCGCTCACCCCAATGTAGAAATACATCTGCCATTGCAGGGCGCCTTTGAGCATGGTCAAGGTGCCCGGCTCGGTGCCCTTCAACTGATTGGCTTGCGCCCACTGGGCCTCCAGCTCACCCACCGTGGTCACCGGCGGGCCGGCCCAACGCTCCCAGCGCCCATCGCGCACGCTCCAGGCCACCACCTGCACGCCACCCGGCGCCTGCCGAGTCAAGCGCAGGTAACTGCCATTGAACAAAAACGACCTTTGCCCCTGAATGGCCCCGGTGTTCAAGGTCGGGATGTCGATCACCGAGTCCATGTCGGCATCCCATTGGGTCATCACCGATTGCAAACGCAGGGTGCGCTTGAGCTTGCCCTCTGCCACTTCGCGGGCCCGGCTGATGCTGTCCATGCCCTTGAAGGCCGTGGCCGCCATGACCGACAGGATCACCAGGGCCACCAACACTTCAATAAGCGTGAAGCCCACGCTTGAGAGAGGGCGCTTCATGGCTTGGGCAGCACGGTGATCACCTTGACCACCGACTGCCCCTCCTCGTCCAGCACCTGCACCTCGACCCGCCGAAAGTTGTTGGCATTGACGGTGGGCCGCACCGCCTGCTTGCCCCTGAACTCACGCCCCAGCTGCTGGCACTTGAATTCGCTGTCGCCCACGTCCGGGAAGGTGGTGCTCGCCTTCAGAGCGAACAACTGGTTTTGAACACACCACTGTGCCACGGTCAGATCAGCCACGCGCTGAGCATTCAATGTCAAGCCACCCGCGGCCTTGATGCCGGCCGACAGGGTGATCGCCACAATCGCCAGGGCCACCAGCACTTCGATCAGCGTCATGCCGACCATGGAGCGCTCATCAAACTGGCGCACGATTGCCCCCCCCGTCATCGGCTTGCGCTGGCTCACCCGTGATCACGTCGAAAGGATTGAGCCCATCGGTGCCAATGATGATCTGCCGATCTTCCAGCCGCAAGATGATGCTTTGGGCGCCGATCACGGGCTCGGGGCCCAGCACAATGCTTTTCTTCATGCCGATGCCGATGCCGCCATTCACCACCTCGGCCTTGATCTCGCGCGCATCCCATTTCAAAGGGGGCATGAAAGCCTCGGGCAAACCAATGAATTGGTAGTCGTCGCCCTTGCCATTGGGCTCGGGCACCCAGCGGATGGTCATGGCCCCGGCACGCGCCTGCACCCGCGCTGACTCCAGGATGGCGGTCAGGCGGGCGGCTTCGCGCTCCAGGCGGGTGGACGAGGGATCGGGCACAGCGAAAGCCACGACGGCCGTGGTGATCGCGATCAACGCGACCACGACCATGAGTTCGAGCAGCGTGAAGCCGCGCGCGGATTGGGGCCGGGAGGGCAACTTACTGCCAGGATCCGATGTCGGCATCCCTGCCTTCACCACCGCTTTGGCCGTCGGCGCCAAAACTGAAAACGTCGACCGTGCCCTTCACGCCCGGATTGACATATTGATAGTTCGCGCCCCAGGGGTCATTGGGCAGCTTTTCAAGGTAAGGCTTCCAGTTGGACGGGACAGGTGCGGCCGTGGGCTTGGCCACCAGGGCTGCCAGGCCTTGCTCGCCCGTGGGGTAGCGCTGGTTGTCCAGGCGGTACAGCTTGAGGGCCTGCATCAGGTTGCTCACGTCGGTTTTGGCCGCCGTGACGCGGGCATCGTCGGCGCGCTCCAGCACATTGGGCACGATCAGGGCGGCCAGCAGGCCGATGATCACCAGCACGACCATCAGTTCGATCAGGGTGAAGCCCCGCGACAGGGCCCGGGCCGCGCCCCGGAGGTGGTGCTGAGTGGGTCGGGCAAACATCTTCATGCGGAGATCCGTGTGGTGACTTGACTGAGAGATAAGAGCCCGGAACGCCGGAGAGGTTCCCCAACGCGGACGAGGTCGCAAGCATGCCCGAGCTTGAGGCGCATCCTATGCGGGATCAACCCGAGGTCTGGGGCCCTGTTTTCACGCTTCCGAGCGATCAACAGGGATGATAATGGCCGCCATATGGCATCTCGCATCCTCGCCCTCCTCATTTGGGCCGCCGTCGCGGCCAGCCTGGCCTATTGGGGCCTGCGCTGGCTGGGGCAGCCCACGGCCGTCCCGGCCAACGCCACCGCGGTGTCCCTGGACAACGCAGCCCGTGGCGACATGCGCAAACTGCTGACCAGCCCTGCGGCCGCGGCGCCCCCCGGGCAACCCGACCCCACCACCGCGTCCATGTTGGCCGAACGCATCAAGCTGTTGGGTGTGGTGGCCCCGCGTCATGAAGGCGACAAAGGCGGCTTGGCCTTGTTGTCCATTGACGGCAAACCTGCCCGCGCCGTGCGCGCCGGCGCTTCGGTCGATGGCGACATGGTCTTGCTGAGCGTCAACCAGCGTGGTGCCGAGATCGGGCCTGCCGCCGGGCCTGCTGCCGTCAGGCTGGACCTGCCCTTGCTGCCAGCCGCTGCCACGGGCTCTTTGCCGCCACCCACAGGCTTCAACACTGGCGCCCCTGCGCCACAGCAAATGCCCGGCGCCCGGCCTGACATCAACTCGGGCATGGCCGGCACCCCTGAAGGCATGCCCATGCCATCGCCAGACCAACCCCCGATGGACAACGTGCCCCGGCCGATTCGCCCGGGCGGCAACCGCCCGCTCTGACGCGCCCTTCGTTCAGCGCAGAAACAAGCGGTACACCGGGTTGCGCGTCTCGTCGGCGTAGACATACCCCAGCGCATCCAGCAAGGGCTTGATGGCCTTGGTGTCCTGCTTGGGCACCTGCAAACCCACCAGGATCCGGCCAAAATCGGCGCCCTGGTTGCGGTAATGGAACAGGCTGATGTTCCAGCCCGGCGGCAAGCTGGTCAGGAACCTCATCAAGGCGCCCGGCCGCTCCGGAAACTCAAAGCGGAACAGGCGCTCACCTTCGGCGAGGCCGGAGCGCCCGCCCACCATGTGGCGGATGTGCGTCTTGGCCAATTCATCTTGCGTCAGGTCGACCGCGGCAAAGCCCTGCGATTCGAACTCCTGCGCCAGGCGGCCTGATTCGCCCTTGCCTTTGACGCTGACGCCCAGAAAGACATGCGCTTTGTGCTCGTCCGAGATGCGGTAGTTGAACTCGGTCACGCTGCGTGGGCCGATCAGCTCGCAAAACCGCTTGAACGAACCGCGCTCTTCGGGGATGGTGACGGCCAGCAAAGCTTCGCGTTGCTCGCCCACCTCGGCCCGCTCGGCCACGAAGCGCAGGCGGTCGAAGTTCATGTTCGCGCCGCAGTTGATGGCCACATAGGTGCGCCCCTGGCCGCCGTGGCGTGCCACGTATTGCTTGAGGCCCGCCACGCCCATCGCGCCCGAGGGTTCGACGATGGAGCGGGTGTCCTGGTAGATGTCCTTGATGGCCGCACAGACCTCGTCGGTGCTCACCACCACGAACTCGTCGACCAGCTCACGGACCAAGCGCAGGGTTTCTTCGCCCACCAGCTTGACCGCCGTGCCGTCGGCGAACAGGCCCACGTCGGCCAGGGTGATGCGCTTGCCGGCCTTGACCGAGCGGGCCATGGCGTCGGAATCATTGGTCTGCACGCCGATGACCTTGATCTCCGGGCGCACTGCCTTGATGTAGGCGGCCACGCCGCTGATCAAACCACCGCCGCCGATGGCCACGAACACCGCGTCGATCGGGCCCGAGTGCTGGCGCAGGATCTCCATGGCGACCGTGCCCTGGCCCGCGATCACGTCCGGATCATCAAAGGGGTGGACGAAGGTCAGGCCCTTTTTCTGCTCCAGCGCTTTGGCGTGCAGGGCGGCATCGGAGTAGCTTTCGCCATGCAGCACGATCTGGACCTTGTCGCCACCAAAGTGCGCCACGGCGTCGATCTTGACTTGGGGCGTGGTCACCGGCATCACGATGATGGCCTGGCAACCCAGACGCCGCGCCCCCATGGCCACGCCCTGCGCGTGATTCCCGGCCGACGCACAGATCACGCCCTTGGCCAGCGCCTTGGGGCTGAGCTTGGCCATCTTGTTGTAGGCGCCGCGCAGCTTGAAGCTGAACACCGGCTGTTTGTCCTCGCGCTTGAGGAAGATGTGGTGCCCCAGGCGCAGCGACAGGCCACGAGCCTCGTCCAGCGGGCTTTCAATGGCCACGTCGTACACCCGGCTGGTCAGGATTTTCTGAAGGTAGTCCTGCACGCTCAAGGGCACTGCGGATTTTTTGGTGGCGGCGGGGCGCGCGGTGGACATCGTGGGGGCTCCGTGGGATAGCCCTACAGTCTAGGGCAATGCCCAAGCGCCTGGCCACCCCTCATCTCGCGGCGCCAGTAGGCCAGCTGGACTTGCCGACCACGGCGCACCTGCCGATCCAGACCGCCCGGCAGCAGTCGCGGCAAGCCCGTGCTGATCAATCGGGGCAACCAGGTCAGCACCGGATGCCAAGGCCAGGCCAGCGGCAGCCCCAGGTGGCGCATGCCCTCGCTGCCCACGAACCAGCGCACCAGGCTCAGATGCCGCGCTTTTTCAAAACGACCCCGCCAGGCGCTGGGCCAAGCGTGGTCCCGGCCCAGGGGCTCATCCATCAGGGCCCGGCCCAAGGCCACGCTGGTCTCATCGGGCGGGGCCTGGCTGATGAGGTTGCGGTAGAGCTGGACGCGGCCGCCCATCTCATCGCCGGCCAGCCAGGCCTCGTCCACCCCCATGAGCCAACCAATGTAGCGCCACAGGTGCATGACGGCGCGCGCGTCGGCCTGAGTCACCACGAAGCCCGTCGTTCGCAAGGCCAACAGTTGCACCACGCTGAAGGCCAGGTAGGTGGCCTGCATGTCGACCTGGTTGATGGGCAAGCCCCAGGCAGCCGCGTCCCAGGTGTCACGCTGGCACACGTTCTGGCGCAGCAGCGCGTGCATCACCCGCACATGCAAGGTGGTCTTCCAGCCTGCGCCTTGGCGTTGCAGGCCGCCATCGGCAGTGCAGTCCAGCCACCACGAGGTGGTCTCGGCCACGCGGCGGTGTGCGCCCCGGTTCAGGGCGCCAGTCTGCACCAACGTCTGGTTGATCGCCGAGGCCTGGTAGCCGGCCATCAGGCCCGCGTCTCGCAAGACCCGCATGCCATGCAAACCGGTGCTTTGCAAAAATCGTGCGCCTTGCGCCATCAAGGCAGGGTCCACCCAGGGCGGCGTGAGCTGCACATGCTCAATCAGGAGGCGCAAGGCTGGCGGCGTGTCGTCACCGTTCTCGCTCAAGCCGTGTTCAATGGCCCGATCCAGCCGGGCGCGGGCCGTGGTCATGCCCTCCTCGCGGAGCCATCGGGCCAGGTCGTCGGCCAAAGGGTCGCCTTGCCACAGCGCCGCACCCATCCTGTTCCAAGTGACTTCATCCGGCTCGCACGGCCCCGAGATGGTCAGCTTCAAGCGCGAGGCCATGCGTCGGGTGATGGCCAGGTCGGCGCCATGTCGGCTGGGCGTTTGAACGCAAGGGGCTTGGCGGGCAAGGGAGGGCGTTGACATCAGGAAGGCCTTCGAAGCAATGGCATTGACCCTGGATGCTGAACGAACAGCACCCTTGAGTCAGTGACTGCAGACGCCACCCAAGTGGCCGCACAAGCCACCGCTGGCCCGCTACCATCGGTGACCCATGATTGAAGCCCCCGCCCCTGCTTCGCCGCCCAGCACCCCACCCGCGCGCGGCTTCAGTGCCTCTTTCGTGCGCGTGGTGGCCGACTATGTTCAGGCCCAGAACGTTGATGCCAAACCCATCCTCGATCTTCTGGGCTTGTCGAGCTCGCCCGTCCAGGACGAGGGGCAGCGAGTGCCAGCCTGGCGCCTGAGCCAGTCCCTGTCGCTGGCGGCCCAGTTGCTGGGCGACGAACACATCGGGCTGCACGTGGCCAGCCTGGTTCGCCCGGCTCACCTGGGCTCGCTCGGCTACGCCATGATGAGCTGCACCGTGGGCGGCGAAGGCGTGGCCTTGTTCGAGCAACTGCAAAGCCTGCTGTGCACCGAACTGCGTGGACACCACCGGTTGGCGGGATCGCACATGGAGGCACGCCACGAGGCCTTGGGCCCCTTGCCCGACGACTACCGCTTCTGGTCTTTTTTCATCGCCTCGCGCTTGAGCTTTGCGCGCTGGGTGTCGGGCCGCCACCTGATGCCCGATCGCATCGATTTGCCCTGCGCACCACCTGCGCAGGTGCAGCCCATCCTGGACTTCATCGGTGGCCCCGTGCATTTCCGATCCGCCGAATGCCGGGAGCTGATCCCCGCCGACTGGCTGGGCTGGGCCAATCCCAACGCCGATCCACCGATCCATGGCCTCATGAGCGCCATGGCCCGACGCCAATGGCAAAGCCGCACACAAGACACAGACGCGTTGCGGACCTCGATCACGCAGGCCATTCGGCTCGCACTGGACCGGGGAGAGCCCCCAACGCTGCCCCGCGTCTGCGCAGAACTGGCGGAAACAGGCTTGAGCGCCAGCACGGCCCGGCATGTCCAGCGGCAGCTGTCCGCCCAAGGGCTGAACTTCAAAGGCTTGGTGGAAGAAGCGCGCCAGGAGCAGGCCTTGAAACAGCTGCGCCTGACCGACCTGCCGCTGTCCCGCATTGCGGCCGAAGCCGGCTACGCCGAGACCAGCTCCTTCCACCGCGCCGTGCGCCGCTGGACCGGCATGACCGCCATGGCCGTGCGCCAAGCCGGCAACGACGACAAAAAGAAGCCATGAAAAAAGCCCGCTCAGTGGCGGGCTTCTGGAGAGGCGCTGAGGTTCAGCTCAGATCACTTCTTGCGCAGCCGCTGCAGGGCGACCAACTGGGCAATCATGATCTGCAGTTCGCTCTGAGCCTTGGCCAAATCCAGCTCGCCTTTGGCGTTCTGAACGGCCTCTTGCGCCAGGCGCTTGGCTTCGTTGGCCTTGGACTCGTCGAGGTCCTTGCCGCGGATGGCCGTGTCAGCCAGCACCGTCACGGTACCAGGCTGCACTTCCAGGATGCCGCCAGCCACGAAGACGAACTCTTCTTCGTTGTTGTCGGCGCGCTGGATGCGCACGGCGCCTGCCTTGATGCGCGTGATCAAGGGCGTGTGGCGGGGCAGGATGCCAAGCTCGCCGGACTCACCGGGCAGCGACACCAACGTGGCTTCGCCGGAGAAGATGGACTCTTCTGCCGAAACAACGTCAACGTGAATGGTGGTGGACATAACGGGCTTTCTCGATAGGGTGAAGCGGATCAGGGCCGGGAATCAATCAATCAGGCAGCGAGCAGGGGTTGCCCCCCGCCCTCCGTCTTGCTTACTGAATGCCCTTGGCCTTTTCAACGGCTTCGTCGATGGTGCCGACCATGTAGAACGCTTGTTCTGGCAAGCTGTCGTATTCGCCAGCCACGATGCCCTTGAAGCCACGGATGGTTTCAGACAGGGGCACGTACTTGCCGGGCGAACCCGTGAACACTTCAGCGACGTGGAAAGGCTGCGACAGGAAGCGCTGGATCTTGCGTGCACGGGACACAATCAGCTTGTCTTCAGGTGCCAGCTCGTCCATGCCCAGAATGGCGATGATGTCGCGCAGTTCCTTGTAGCGCTGCAGCGTGCCTTGCACGGCGCGGGCCACGTTATAGTGCTCTTCACCCACCACGTTCGGGGACAGCTGACGCGAGGTCGAATCCAGCGGGTCCACGGCGGGGTAGATGCCCAGCGAAGCGATGTCACGCGACAGCACCACGGTGGAATCCAAGTGGGCGAATGTCGTGGCAGGCGATGGGTCGGTCAAGTCATCCGCTGGCACGTAAACGGCCTGGATGGAGGTGATCGAACCAACCTTGGTCGAAGTGATGCGCTCTTGCAGGCGGCCCATTTCTTCGGCCAGGGTAGGCTGGTAGCCCACGGCAGAAGGCATGCGGCCCAGCAGTGCGGACACTTCGGTGCCGGCCAGGGTGTAGCGGTAGATGTTGTCCACGAAGAACAGCACATCCTTGCCTTCGTCACGGAACGATTCAGCGATCGTCAGGCCGGTCAGCGCCACGCGCAGACGGTTGCCTGGGGGTTCGTTCATCTGGCCGTAGACCATGGCAACCTTGGATTCGCCCAGGTTCTCCAGGTTCACGACGCCCGAATCGGCCATCTCGTGATAAAAGTCGTTGCCCTCACGGGTACGCTCACCCACACCAGCGAACACCGACAGACCGCTGTGGGCCTTGGCGATGTTGTTGATGAGTTCCATCATGTTCACTGTTTTGCCCACACCGGCGCCACCGAACAGACCCACCTTGCCGCCTTTGGCGAACGGGCAGACCAAGTCGATCACCTTGATGCCGGTTTCCAGCAGCTCTTGCGAAGGCGACAGATCGTCGTACGCAGGGGCCTTCCGGTGGATGGAGGCGGTGTGAGTCTGGTCCACGGGCCCACGTTCGTCGATGGGCGCGCCCAGCACGTCCATGATCCGGCCCAGTGTGGCAGGGCCCACGGGCACGGTGATTGCGGCCTTGGTGTTGTACACCATGATGCCGCGACGCAGACCGTCAGATGATCCCAGCGCGATGGTGCGCACGATGCCGTCGCCCAGCAGTTGCTGGACTTCCAACGTCAGGGCAGAGCCGTTCATCTTCAAGGCGTCGTAAACCTTGGGCATCTGGTCACGGGGAAACTCCACGTCCACCACGGCGCCAATGCACTGAACGACCTTACCTACAGCTTGAGTGTCAGCCATCTTGGTTCCTTCAATCAATTAAATCTGGGTCAGACCGCAGCCGCACCGGCCACGATTTCGGACAATTCTTTGGTGATCGCCGCCTGGCGGGTCTTGTTGTAGATGAGCTTGAGCTCAGCGATCACAGAACCAGCGTTGTCGGTGGCGGACTTCATGGCCACCATGCGCGCCGATTGCTCGGACGCCATGTTCTCGGCCACTGCCTGGAAGATCAGTGCTTCAACGTAGCGCACCAGCAGCTCATCGATCACCGCCTTGGCGTCGGGCTCGTAAATGTAGTCCCACTGATGGGCTGGCTCGGAAGCCAACGTCTCAGCCTTCAAGGGCAGCAACTGTTCGACCAAGGCTACCTGCTTCATCGTGTTGATGAAACGGGTGTAGCAGATCTGAACCGAGGCCAGCTCGCCCGCCGCGTACGCGTCGAGCAGCACCTTGACCGGGCCGATCAGTTTTTCAAGGTGAGGCGTGTCACCCAAATGGGTAACGTGCGCCACCACCTTGGCACCGATGCGGTTGGCAAAGCCAAAACCCTTGTTGCCGATCGCCACGATCTCAGCGGTCTTGCCCTGAGCGTCGAGCTCTTTCAGAGTCGTCGTCACACCACGCAGCACGTTGGTATTGAGACCACCACACAGGCCTTTGTCCGCGGTCACCACGATCAGTCCAATCTTCTTGGCGCCCGCATTGGCGATCAGGAAGGGGTGGACGTACTCGGGGTTGGCCTTGGACAGATGGGCAGCGATGTTGCGCACCTTTTCCGCGTAAGGCCGGGCCGCACGCATGCGTTCCTGCGCCTTGCGCATTTTTGAAGCCGCGACCATTTCCATGGCCTTGGTGATCTTCTTGGTGTTCTCTACGCTCTTGATCTTGCCGCGTATTTCCTTGCCTGCCGCCATGACGTGCTCCTGATCAGGCGAACGACTTCTTGAACGCCACGATGGCCGACTGAAGCTCGGCTTCAGCGTCCTTGTCGAGCGCCTTGGTCTGTTCGAGTTTGTCCAACAACGGGGCGTGGCTGGTCTTGAGGAACTGGTGCAGACCAGATTCAAAAGCCAGAACCTTCTTGACCTCGATGCTGTCCATGAAGCCCTTGTTCACGGCGAACAAAGTGGCCCCCATCAGCGAGATCGGCAGTGGCGAGTACTGAGCCTGCTTGAGCAGTTCAGTCACGCGGGCACCACGGTCCAGCTGTTTGCGGGTGGCTTCGTCCAGGTCGGAAGCGAACTGCGCGAACGCGGCCAACTCACGGTACTGGGCCAAGTCGGTGCGGATACCACCGGACAGGTTCTTGATCAGCTTGGTCTGGGCAGCACCACCGACGCGCGACACCGAGATACCGGCGTTGATGGCGGGGCGGATACCGGCATTGAACAGGCTGGTTTCCAGGAAGATCTGGCCGTCGGTGATCGAGATCACATTGGTGGGCACGAAGGCCGACACGTCACCAGCTTGCGTTTCGATGATGGGCAATGCCGTCAGCGAACCCGTCTTGCCCTTGACTTCACCGTTGGTGAAGGCTTCGACGTAGGCGGCATTCACGCGGGCTGCACGCTCCAACAGGCGCGAGTGAATGTAAAACACGTCGCCAGGGTAGGCTTCGCGGCCGGGAGGACGGCGCAAGAGCAGCGACACCTGGCGGTAAGCCACAGCCTGCTTGGACAGGTCGTCATACACGATCAGGGCGTCTTCGCCACGGTCGCGGAAGTACTCGCCCATCGCACAACCCGAGTAGGGCGACACGAACTGCATCGCGGCCGATTCGGACGCCGAGGCGGCCACCACGATGGTGTAGTCCATCGCGCCAGCGTTTTCCAGCGAGCGCACCACGTTCTTGATCGACGAGGCCTTCTGGCCGATCGCGACATAGATGCAGGTGACGCCTTGGCCCTTCTGGCTGATGATGGCGTCGATCGCGACGGCCGTTTTGCCGGTCTGGCGGTCGCCAATGATCAGCTCACGCTGACCACGACCCACGGGCACCATCGAGTCGATGGACTTCAGGCCGGTTTGCAAAGGCTGCGACACCGATTCACGGGCGATCACGCCAGGGGCGATCTTCTCGATGGGCGAGCTGATCTTGGCGTTGATCGGGCCCTTGCCGTCGATCGGCTGGCCGAGGGCGTTGACCACGCGGCCCACCAGTTCGGGGCCCACGGGCACTTCCAAAATGCGACCCGTGCACTTCACGATGTCGCCTTCGGAGATGTGTTCGTACTCGCCCAGGATCACGGCGCCGACAGAGTCGCGCTCGAGGTTCAGGGCCAGGCCGAAGGTCGGGGTGCCGCTGGCGGTGGAGGGGAACTCCAGCATTTCGCCCTGCATCGCATTGGACAGGCCATGGACGCGGACGATGCCGTCGGTCACCGACAGAACGGTGCCTTGGTTGTGGAGGTCCGCAGAGGCACTCAGGCCCTCGATGCGGCTTTTGATCAGTTCAGAAATTTCGGCGGGATTCAATTGCATGCTTAGCTCCCAGTTGGGTCAATCTGTCTCAAGTGCACACCTGAGACAACCCGACGGATAAGGTCGATCCAGTTGTGTCGATGCGGCGCAGGTAGCGTCAATCAGGCGGCGCAATCAGGCTGTTAAAGCGGCCTTCATGCGTTCCAGTCGGGCTTTGACCGAGGTGTCCAGGGCTTCGTCACCGACGACCACACGGATGCCACCGATCAATTCGGGCTCGACCTCCACGGTGGCGACCAGCTTGCGGCCAAAGCGCTTTTCGAGCGCGCTGACCACGTTGGTGAGCTGAGCCTGATCCAGCGGGTAAGCGCTGAAGATCTTGGCATCGGACACACCAGAACTGGCGTTCACCAAGGCGTGAAACTGCCCGATGATTTCAGGCAACGCCGCCAGCCGGCCATTGTCAATCACCAAACGCAGGAAATTCTGCATCAGGGGATCGAGCGGCTGATTGGCAGCGGCCGTCAACACATCGAACACCTGCGCGGGCAGGGTCTTGGGGTTGTCGGCAAACGCCCGCAGCTGACGATCAGCCGCGACGTTGGCCAGCGCCTCCACCTGCCCAGACCAACTCTTCAGGTCGCCTTGTTGGGCGACTTTGAAGAGGGCTTCGGCATAGGGGCGCGCGATGGTTGCCAGCTCAGCCATGCTCAGAGCTCCGTCTGGAGACGGTTCAACAGCTCAGCGTGAACGCCAGCGTTGACTTCTCTTTGCAGGATCTGCTCAGCACCCTTGACCGCCAGTGTGGCCACTTGCTCACGCAGGGACTCACGGGCCCGGACCACTTGCTGTTCGGCGTCAGCCTTGGCAGCAGCGATGATCTTGGCGCCTTCGTCGGTGGCACGCTGTTTGGCGTCCTCGACAATGGCCTGGGCACGCTTTTCAGCGTCAGCAATGCGCTTGGTGCTTTCTTCACGGGTCTGGGCGAGCTGCTCTTCGACGCGCTTGTTGGTCACGGCCAATTCGGCCTTGGCCTTGTCGGCCGCAGCCAGACCGTCAGCGATCTTGCGAGCACGCTCATCCAGGGCCTTGGTCAGAGGAGGCCAAATGTAGCGCGTGGTAAACCACACCAGGATCGCAAAGACGATGGCCTGGAGGAAGAGTGTTGCGTTGATATTCACGGCGCGAGCCTTTCAGACGTGAAAGGTTCGGGGTGACTCAAGCCAGCACGAACGGGTTGGCGAAAGCAAACAGCAGGGCAATGGCCACGCCGATCAGGAAGGCCGCGTCGATCAGACCCGCCAAAATGAACATCTTGGTTTGCAGTTCGTTGATCAGCTCAGGTTGACGAGCCGACGCCTCCAGGAACTTGCCGCCCATCAAAGCGATACCGATCGAAGCGCCGATGGCGCCCAGACCAACGATGATGCCGCATGCCAGTGCCACGAGACCGAGAACATGTTCCATGATGACTCCTAAGTAGAAAAATGAAAAAGAGAAAGGGAAAACAGAAAAACCAGGGACAACTTAATGATGGTCGTGTGCCTGACCCACGTAGATCAGCGTCAACATCATGAAGATGAAAGCTTGCAGCGTGATCACGAGGATGTGGAACAAGGTCCAGAGGGTGCCGGCCGCGATGTGGCCGATGCCCAACCAGAAATAACCTTCAGTGGGGTTGAACTGCCAGGACCAGACGCCGCCCATCAAGGCGATGAGCATGAACACCAGCTCGCCGGCGAACATGTTACCGAACAACCGCATGCCGTGCGAGACGGTCTTGGCGGTGAATTCGATCAGCTGCATCAGGAAGTTGATGGGGTACAGCAGGAAGTGGTCGCCGAAAGGCGCGGCCACGAGCTCGTGCGACCAACCACCCAGGCCCTTGATCTTGATGTTGTAGAAAAGGCAGATCAACAACACGCTGGTGGACAGGCCCAGTGTGGTGGACAGGTCGGCCGTGGGCACGACACGCATGTATTCGTCATAGCCCAAGGCGGGACCGGCGTGGTGCCAGACTTGCGGCAGCAGATCGACCGGCAGCATGTCCATGAAATTCATCAGGAAGATCCAGACGAACACGGTCAAGGCCAGCGGCGCAACGATCTTGCGGCTGTGGGCATTTTTGATGATGCCCTTGGCCTGGTTGTCGACCATTTCGAACAACATCTCGATGGCGGCTTGCGCACGACCCGGCACACCGGAAGTGGCGCGGCGCGCAATCGACCACAGCACGAACGAGCCGATCACACCAATGATCAGCGACCAGAACAGGGAGTCGACGTTGAAGACGGTGAAGTCGACGATCTTGGACTGCTTGACGTTTGCCCAGTCAAAGTTCTTTTGCAAATGCTGCAAGTGGTGCGTGATGTAACCACTGGCGGTCAGGGCGTGCTCTTCTTGTCCTTCGGCTGCCATCGTTGATCTCAGTTAGCGGTTGTCGCTCGCGACGTTTTTCTTCACCCGACCTTGCATGAACAAGGCCAGCCAATTCAGCTTGATGCACACAATCAGGGCCGCCAGAAAGGCAGGCCAGCTCAAATGCGGCACCACTTTGACGGCAGCCACCAACATGATGACTGCCACCCCAATCTTCAAAAACTCCCACAGCATGAAGCCAAAAACGGCCGCACCGGCATTGATGGCAGACACCTGCCGGCTCATCCCGTGGGCGAACAGCGCACCAGGCACCACCACACAGGCTGCACCATAAAGCGCCGACCACACCACATTGCTACGGTGCCCACCCAAAACCCAGAACACCAAAGCGAGCAACATGCCAGCCAGGGCCTGAATGGCGACCACGCGCCACAGGGACACCGCCGGCCGTTTCAGCCTCAGGGCCTCGACCTCGTCGCGGCTCCACTGCCTGATTGGAGCCTCTCCAGCCTCCAAATCATCAACGAAGCCACCAAGGGCTTCTTCGATTTTCCGGGCGCCACCCAAAGTGACTGACAAGGCTGGCGGCTTCATGGTGTCGACAAAACCTAAAGATTATACGCGCTTACTTATGTCGAATCCAGTCTTACGTCATACACAAGACAAGAACCCCTCAAGCGCGGGTCAAGGCTGCACGGCACCTCAGGATTCAATAGCGATTGACGACGCCATCCATATCCGCCCGGAAGTAGTGCGCGCCTGGCAGTGGATTGAAGTAATACGGCTCGGTGGGCTCGAAGCCCAGGCTGCCGTACAACTCGCGGGCGGCCTCCATGTCGCTCAAGGTGTCCACGAACATGGTGCTGAAACCCGATTCACGAGCGCGCTGCATCAAGGCGTCAACCAGCAGGCGCCCCAGGCCGAAGCCGCGGAAGGCGGGGCGCACGTACAGACGCTTCATTTCGCAGGCGTTGGCCTCGCTGGCGCCCAACAGGGAGCGCAAGGCGCAACACCCCGCGATCGCGTCATCCACCACAGCCAAAAGGAACACCTCTTCACCCCCCCCATACATGCCTGCAGGATCGGCCAGCTCGTGCTCGAAGGACTGGAAGGACAGGTCCACCCCCAATGAATCACCGTACTCGGCCAGGATGGATGCGGCCTGCTCCCAGTCGTGCGGCGCCTGTGCCATGCACAAAGAAATCGAAGGGATGTAGGCGTCCATGTGTGATGCGCAGTGTATATCGGTACACCCCTCGTTTGGGGGGGCTCCTCGGGCAAGCCCCATGCTGAATTTTGGACAAGAGCGGCATCCTGATCAACAGGCAAGTAATTGCAACATTTTGTTTTTTCGGCCAGCCCATTCAACGCTCCCCGTTCGGAGGGTTGCCGGGTTGTTGCCCAGGCCTTGGGCGCCCCGGTGGAGTATTTTTATGTCTGCAACTGTCAAAAAAGAGAAGGTGAGCACCTTCTTCCGCCCCATCAGCTCAGTGACGGTCACCAACATCAAACAGATGTATGACCTGTATGCCAAGTATTACGAGAACACGTCGCTGGACATCTTCCTGACCGACTTGTCGAAAAAATCCGGCGTGATCCTGGTGACGCGCGCCGTGGACGATCAGATCGTGGGCTTCTCGACGCAGACGTTTTTCGACCTGAAGGTCGATGGCAAGCGTGTGCGCGGCATCTTCAGTGGTGACACGATCATTGAGCAAGCTTACTGGGGCAACAACGCCCTGGCCAACACCTTCTACCGCCGCCTGATCATCGAACGCCTGAAGCGCCCTTTCGTGCCCTTCTACTGGTTCCTGATCTCCAAGGGGTACAAGACGTACCTGTTGATGACCAACAACTTCTACAACTATTACCCGAACGTGAACGGCAAGGACGACCAGTACCGCCGCGTCACCGAGGCGTATTGCCAGCAGTTGTTCCCGGATGCCTTCGACCGCGAGAAGATGCTGCTGGACTTCGGCGAAAGCTATGTGCGCCTGAAGGGCGACGTCGCCACCATCACGCCTGAGCTGGTCGCGGCCAACCCGCACATCGCCTTCTTCGAGAAGGTGAACCCCAGCTGGCGCCGTGGCACCGAGGTGCCTTGCCTGGCCGCTTGCGATTACGAGAGCCTGTTCCGCTCGATCGTGGACGTGCCCTTGAAGTGGGTCAGGAAGCACGTCCTGGGCACCCACCGCCCGGAAGGCCTGGAACTGGCCAAGCGTCAAGCGACATCGAGTGGAGACCACCACAAGCAGGCATGGCTGGACGTTGACGCCGACGAGGCGATCGAGCGGACCAAGGCCTCCTGACATGGGGGCCAGTCATACCCTAGGACACCACCTTCTCAAACTGCTGGTCGCCCCGGGCCGGCGCCGTTTTGAACGGCATCTTGGCGAACTGGAATCGATCCAGCGCGCCAGGCTGTCGCGTTGGTTGTCCGCTGCCGCCAATTCACCCGAAGGACAACGCCGCGGCATCCGCGCGGATTGGTCGTGGGAAGAGTTCGCCCGCCAGCATCCCGTGACCACTTACAGCGACTATGCCGAGCTGCTCTTGCAGCAACGCGAGCGCAAGCAGAACTTGCTGATCGACTCGCCGGTGATGCGCTACCAACCCACCAGCGGCTCGACCTCGGCGGTGAAGTGGATCCCGTACACCAAGATGTTCCTGGACGAGCTGGACCAGGTGATCACGGCTTGGGTGGGCGATCTGTACCGCCAGTTCCCCGGGCAGGCCCATGGCACGCACTACTGGTCGTTGTCGTGGATCCCCACCGACATGCGCGGCCAGGCCGCCGGCGACATCAACGACGACATGAAGATGTTGTCCTGGGGCAAACGCCTGCTGGCGTATTTGACCCAAGCGGCACCGCAAGAGATTGCGCTGGCCGAGACGTCGGAGGACTCCTTGTTCGCCACCTTGGCCTACCTGGTGTCCGACGAAGCGCTGGGCTTCATCTCGGTGTGGAGCCCCACGTTTGGCCTGGGCCTGCTGGAGCAGATGGGCCGCTGGCGTGAAGAGCTGGCCGAGGCCTTGTCACGGGGGCAATGGGGCCATCGCACATCGCACATGGCCGGGTTGCCTTGCCCGCAGTCGCCCCGCGCCGCGCAGTTGCTGCGCGAATGGAATGGCGCGACGAGCGCCGAATTCTTCGCGAAGCTGTGGCCGCAGTTGGCCGTGCTGAGCGCGTGGGACACGGCCGCCGCCGCGCCCTGGGCGCAAAAGCTCAAGTCGCTGATGCCGCACGCCAACTTCCAGGGCAAGGGCCTGTGGGCCACCGAGGGCGTGGTGACCTTCCCGTTTCAAGGCCGATACCCGCTGTCCTACCTGAGCCACTTTTACGAGTTCCAGGACGCGCAGGATGACCGGGTGCTGGCCCCCTGGCAGTTGCGCGAAGGCCAGGACGTGATCCCCATCATGACCACCGGCAGCGGCTTTGCGCGCTACAAGATGAGCGATGTGATCCGCGTGGATGGGCACCTGGGACAAGTGCCTTGCTTTACCTTTTTGGGCCGCAACGACGGCGTGGACCTGGTGGGCGAGAAGATCAGCGCCACCACCGCACAACAGGTGCAGGACGGCCTGCTGCTGGACAACGCGCTGCCGGTGACCTTGCTGGCGTTGGACCACAGCACCCATCAGTCGCCCGGCTATGTGCTGCTGGTGGAGTGCGCGCCGGAAGTGAACCGCGATGCCTTGCAGCAGTCGCTGTCGATTCAGCTGGAAAAATCCCTGCTGAGCAATTTTCACTACAAGTTGGCCCGCGAGCTGGGCCAGTTGCAGCCGGCCGCTTGTATCGCCCTGCCCCACATGCGCGAGATCTACCTGGACCAATGTCGCCTTCGCGGCATGATCGAAGGCAACATCAAGATCGAACCCTTGCGCCATTGGCGTGGCGAAGTACCGCCTGTGTTGCGCGACGTGCTGGACACGGTCGCCACCTGACCAGCGCTTGCTTCAGAATCACCACCACCCGAACAACCACTTGCACCGAACATGGCCATCACCGTAAGACTGGGCACCCCCGCCGACAACGCCAAGATGCAGGACCTGATCACCAAGATCACGATGCCGGGTGTGGCGCAGATGTGCTTCCAGCGCGACCCGGACTTCTTCGTCGGGGCCAAGGTGATCGGTGACGAGTTTGTGTTGACGGTGGCCGATGACGATGAGCGCCCCGATGTGCTGGCAGGCCTGACGGTGATCTCGGGCCGCGAGCTGTTCATCAGTGGGCAAAAGCGCCGTGTTTATTACTCGGGCGACACGCGGGTGGACCCGTTCTACCGTCGACGCGGCATCGCCTCTAACTTGTTCGTTGAGCAAAAGAAGTTCCGATCAAGCGAGGACCTGCTGCAAGGCATCGTGTTGAAAGAGAACACGGCGCCGCTGGACGCTGCCGCCAAGTCGGCCGATGGCGTGCTGTTCCGCTACTGGATCAGCCACGCGATTGAAACCAGCTTCATCTTCACGCGCAAGATCACACCGCGCATCCCGGCGGGCGTGCAGATCCGCGCGGCCACCATGGCCGATGTGCCTGCCATGCAGGCCTTCTTTGATGTGGAAGCACCGCGCCGCAATGGCTACCCGGTGTACGACTTCAGCAAGCTGGTGGCGGGCGATCCGTACTACGCGGGCCTGTCGATCGGCGACTTCGCCCTGGCCACGCGCGATGGCGAGATCGTCGGCTTTTTGGCAGGCTGGAACCAGAAGGCCTACAAGCAGACACGCATCGTGGGCTTCAAGCCCATCGTCAAGGTGCTGCGCCCGCTGTACAACCTCTACGTGAGCTTGACTGGCGGCTTCAAGCTGCCCGCCATCGGCGGCGAGCTGAACTACCTGTCGCTGTACAACATCCTGGTGGCCCAAGACGACAAGGCCGTGCTGCAGGGCCTGATCGACTGGGTCATGGCCCACCAGGGCCAGAAATACGATGCGCTGGCCATCGGCATCACGCAGACTGATCCGCTGGCCGAGGTGCCACGTGGCTACAAACGCCAGAAGCTGTTCTCCAGCCACTTCTGGCTGAGCTATGGCGAGGATCCTCGCCCCGGCATCGACGAGCGCCCGCTGTACGTGGAGTTGGGCCGCCTTTAACCCGCCCATGACCCCGGCGATGATCTGCGGGGAGCGATCGGCAAAGTGCTCATGAATTTGCCCCTCACCCCTGAACGGGTGCCAAGCGTTCAATGGACTTTGTGGTCGTGTGCTGGCTCAGGCAAAACCTCGCGGACCATGCGCCGCATGGTTGAACCGAGGTGTTCGCTGAAGGCGGCCACCTCATCCGCCGAGGTCTCTGACTCCTGCCAGATCATGGAGCAGAGCAGTTCGTCATTGACCTCCATCAAGCCCATGATCGGCGAGATGCTGTTGACCGCCGCCGAGAACTGCGCGACCTGGATCGCCGCGTCCTTGGAATTGATGTAGCCGCAGACGTCGCCCAGGCTGGTGGCGTGGGCACTGATCTGCGGAAATCGATCCGCCCGGCGCAACTTCACGCCCACATGGCCGATCAGGGTGCGGCCCATCAAAGGCATCAGCTCTTCGAACAGATAGGTCCAGCACATCTCGCGGCGGGCAAAGCGTGACTGCCCTTCCTTGATGCTGGCATCGATGGACTTGACACGCTCCTGCAGGGACTTGCCCGGCCCCTGCTCGATCACCAGGAAGGCGCCCACGTGGTTGCCCCACAAGGGGCCGTGTCCTGCCGACTTGGCGTAGTAGCGCCGCATGTCCACCGAGGTGCGGATCACGGCCGCGGCCTTGGGATCATCGGGGGCCTGCTCCAGAAAGGTCTGGGCAATCGCCGCGGTCAGGAAGGTATTGAGGGTCACGCCCAATTGGCGCGCCGCTTTGCGCAGGTCCGCCACAGGCACGGGCAGTGCCCCTTGGCTCAGGCCGGAGGTGCCGTAATTTGGCCTCGGTTGGCGGGGCAGTTGCTGCACGTTGACGCTGGCCAGCAGTTGGCTCTCAGCAACCTTGTGCTGCCGCGAACGCCACACCTTGCCGGGCCATTGCCACCACAGCGCGGGGGCGATGGCGCCCACCATGGAAGGTGCCTCGATGGGCATGGCCTCCATCGGCAGGCCATTGATCCCCAGGATGCACTGCTTGACCAGGTGCAGCATCGTCATGCCATCGGCAAAGATGTGCGGCACACCGAACATCAGCACGGGCCGCTGGGCATGCGGCACGTACCACATGCGCAGCCCGATGCCTTTCTCCAGGGGCACCACGTGGTGCATGCATTGGCGATGCCAGGCTTGCAGCGCGGCCGGATCATCCACAGGGATGTGCGGCTGCACTTCGAAGGCGAGTTCAAACAACTGATCCACCACCAGGTCATCTGGCAGGATGCGGAAGTGGTAGCGGTGAAGCCCCGGCTCAATGACGGCACGCAGCTTGGGGTAGAGCGTGACCATCTGACGCAACACGCGCTTGACCAGCAAGGTGTCCACCGGCGCACTCAGCCTCAGCAAGTAGGGCTGGATCATGGTGCCGACCAGGCCTTCAACGGCGGAATAGGCATGCTCGGTGCGGTTGAAGGGGACGATGTCTTGGGTGATAGCGACCATGCACGCATCATGGCCTGACATCGGCCGGGTGCCACCCCCGTGAACAGGTGATCAGGCGTTCAACGAATCGCATGCATTCAACGGCATGCTTGACAAAGGCTCATCGTCGCGGGGCTTGGCCACCAGCACTGGGGGGTCGATGCCTGCTTCGCCCACCAATCTTTCAAAGGTGCGGTCAAGGCGCGCCAGGTAAGCGTCGATCTCTTGCACCGTGTTGTCGCTGCGCTGCCAAGAGGTGGGCAGGTAGAACACACCGTCGAGCTCCACCATCACCATCAGCAGGGCCACGCTGGTCACGATGGGCTGGAACTCGATGGCCCTGATGGCCGCACCCGGTGGGTTGATGCCACTGACATCGCCCAGACTGGTGCAATGGCAGCTGATCTTGGGGCACTTGTTCTGGCGCTTGAGCTGGTGGGCGACGTGCCCGATCAAGGTTCGGCCCAGCCAAGGCATGGCCTCTTCCAGCAGGTAAGTCCAGCACATCTCGCGCCGCGCAAATCGGTCCAGCCCCTCCTTGACGTGCGCCCCCACCGACCGCACCCGCTCTGGCAGGGACTTGCGCGGATCGTCTTCGGTGACCAGAAAGGCACCCACGTGGTTGCCCCACAGCGGACCGAACCGGCGCGACTCGGGGTAATGACGGCGCAGGTCCACCGAGACGCGGATCACGGCGGCGGCTTGAGGATCATCGGGCGCCTGGTCCAGGAAACTTTAGGCCACGGCCGAGACCATGAAGGTGTTCAGCGACACCCCCAGCTTGCGCGCGGCCTGGCGCAAGACCGCCGAGCCCACGCTGACCCGGTGCTGGCGCATGGCGTTGACCGAGAAGTGCGTGGTGGTCTGCATTGGCAATTGCTGGATGTGCAGGCCAGCCTGGCGCTTCGCCTCGTTCACCTTGTGCTGGCGCGAGCGCCAGATTTGCCGGGGCCATTGCCACCAATGGGCCGGCGCCACGGCGCCCAGCATCGACGGCGTTTCCACGGCTTGCATCTCGATGGTCTGGCCATTGAGCAGCTTGAGCAGATCGCCCACCAGTTGCATGCAGGTGCGCCCATCGCCGAACAGATGGTGCAGGCAGAAAAAGATCACGGGTTGCGAGGCATGAGGTATGAAACGCAGGTGCACCGACAAGCCGCGCTCCAGCGGCATGACCTCGTTGAGCATCTGATTCTGGTAGGCCTCCAACGCGGCGCAGTCGTGCGCATTGATGTGCGCTTCGACCCGGTAGGCGACGTTGAACAGCTGGTCCACCAAGTCGTCATCGGGCAGGATGCGCAAGCGGTAGAAATACAGCCCCGGCGCCACCACACCCCGCAGGCGGGGATGGTGGCTGACCAGGGAACGCATGGCACGGCGCACATCATCCTCCGCGACGGGCGCGTTCAGACGAATCATGTAAGGCTGGACCATGGTGCCAGCAGCACCATCGATGGCGGCGTAGCCATGCTCGGTGCGGTTCAGGGCATGAGTGATCGCTTCAACTGCTTGGATCATGCCAAGATCGTGCCAGAAGGCGGCACGCGCCACCCTTGTGACAAATGCGGAGGCAAAGGAACATTTTCCGAGCATGCGTGACATCCGTCCGGCGAGGGCACTGCCTACAATGCCGGGATGACCACCGCCACGCCCAAGCTTCCCTCCCTGGCCAATGACCGCTTCCTTCGGGCATGCCTGCGCCTGCCCACCGACGCCACGCCCGTGTGGCTGATGCGCCAGGCGGGCCGCTATTTGCCCGAGTACCGCGCCACGCGCGACAAGGCCGGCAGCTTCATGGGCCTGGCCACCAACCCCGAAGCCGCCTGCGAAGTCACCCTGCAGCCGCTGGCCCGCTACGACCTGGACGCGGCCATCCTGTTCAGCGACATCCTGACCGTGCCCGATGCCATGGGCCTGGGCTTGAGCTTTGCCGCCGGCGAGGGCCCCAAGTTCGCCAACGTGGTGCGCGACGAAGCCGCCGTGGCCAAGCTGGCCGTGCCCGACATGGACAAACTGCGCTACGTGTTCGACGCCGTGCGCACCATCCGCAAAGCCCTGGCTGATTCAGACGGCGTGGGCCGCGTGCCCCTGATCGGCTTTTCAGGCAGCCCCTGGACGCTGGCCTGCTACATGGTCGAAGGCGGTGGCTCGGACGACTACCGACTGGTCAAGACCCTGATGTACCAGCGCCCCGACCTGATGCACCGCATCCTGGCCATCAACGCCGACGCCGTGGCCCTGTACCTCAACACCCAGATCGAAGCGGGCGCCCAAGCAGTGATGGTGTTCGACTCGTGGGGCGGCGTGCTGGCCGATGGGGCCTTCCAGGAATTCAGCTTGGCCTACACGAAGCGCGTGCTGTCGAAGCTGAAGAAAGAACACGATGGTTTCCGCATCCCGCACATCGTGTTCACCAAAGGCGGCGGCCTGTGGATCGACCAGATCGCCGACGCCGGCGCCGATGTCATCGGCCTGGACTGGACCGTGAACCTGGCCCAGGCCCGTGCGCGCGTGGGTGACCGCGTGGCCTTGCAGGGCAACCTCGACCCCAACGTGCTGTTCGCCCAACCCGCGCAAATCCAGGCCGAAGTCATCAAAACGCTGGACAGCTTTGGGGTGCCGAGTGCCGGCCACGGCCACATCTTTAACCTGGGCCATGGCATCAGCCAGTTCACGCCACCCGAGCACGTGTCGGTGCTGGTGGACACGGTGCACGAACACTCGCGCCGCCAGCGCAGCTGAGGCGCTGTCAGGCCGCGTGGGCGGTTGAGCCTTCGCGGGAGGCCAGAACGGCGGCCAGCAGGATCAAACCACCGCCCGCCATCATGATCGGGGTGAGCACCTCGCCGCCCCACCACACGGCGGAACCGGCGGCGAACACGATTTCGGTCAGCATCACCACCGAGCTGATGTTGACCGGCACGCGCGAGGCGCCATATTGCAATGCCATGTTGCCGCAGAACATGAGCAGGCCCAGCGCCAGCGCGCCGAACAACCAGCGCGCGTCGAATGCGGGCAAGGGTGGGATGACGCCCTGGCTTGACAAGACCACCGCCAGGCAACCCGGCAGCAGGATGCCGCCCATGAACATCGCCAGGGCGCGCGCGGCCGTGTCCTGGTGTACCTGCTGCCGAAGGATCACGTTGTTGGCCGCGAAACCGAATCCACCCACCAGGCCCAGCACATCGGGCAAGCCCGCGAAGACCGGCCAGGGCGCGTCAGCCGGCTTGAGCACCAGCACGGCCCCCAACAGCGCCAAAGCCACCCGAAAGGCCGCCGCCGAGGTGGGCCGCTCGCCCAGTGTCAGCCAGGCCAGCAGCGCCGCCCACACGGGCATCAGGTAGAACAGCAGCACCACGCGAACCACCTCACCCACGCTCACGCCCCAGTTGAAAGCCGCGTTGGTGCTGCCAGCCGCCAGGGCCAAGCACCACAGCGCAGGAGAGCGAAGCAGCACCGCCAGGGCCGACGGCCGCCAGGCCATGACCAAACCCGTGCTCAGCACGAAGAAAATCGAGGTGGCCCACAGGGGGTGCAAGCCCATGGCCTGCAGTTGCCGCAATGGCCACCAGGACAGCCCCCAGATCATCGCGTTGCCCACCAGCGCAAGGTAAGGCATCAACGTCGCTCGATCACCATGGGGTTCAGGGCCAGGACTTCGCGGACGGATTGCGCCACGCCTTGCGCCTGCTCGCGGCTTTCATAGGGGCCCACCTGCAGGCGGAACAAGGCCGCCTCTTTGAACACCGCCATCAGCGGCGTCAGGGACGACAGTTCGGTGGTGACCCGTTGCTGCAACTGGTCGACCCCCTCGCGTTTGCCCAGCGCGGCCAACTGCACCCAAAAGCCACGGGCGGCCTGGGTGTAGGCACGTCCGGGGGCTTCGGCCACGGGTGAAGTCTTGGCGTTGTCAAGTGCCTGGGCCAAGGGATCGGCCGCAGCGGTAGCTGGCGGGGGCGCGGTCGCCGAAGCCAAAGTCGCGATGGGATCGTCATTGCCCGGCTCTTGGCTCATGGCAGGCAGGCCGCGACGCCATGCCCCCGTGCGGATGTCGTCAAACGTCAGGCGCTCCAGCTCCACCTCGGCACTGCCCATGGCCACGATGCCCAGTTTCAGGGCCGCCGCGTAACTCAGGTCCAGCACCCGGGACGAGTGAAAAGGCCCACGATCATTGACCCGCACGATCACCTCCTTGCCAGACGCGATGTGGCGCACGCGCACATAGCTGGGGATGGGCAAGGTGCGGTGGGCCGCGGTCAAGCCATAGAGGCTGAAGAGCTCGCCACTGGCCGTGCGCCGCCCATGGAATTTTTGGCCATACCAGGAGGCCAGGCCACGCTGCTTCCAGGACACGTCCGTGGACATGGGCGCGTAACTTTGGCCCATGACCGAGTAAGGCTTGTTGGGCCCACCCTGGCGGATGGGCTCAACCTTGGGCTCGGGGTCGGGCAGCTTGGCCAGGTCGGCGGGCGTCACCGCTGGCGGACCATCCCGCCCCCCCGCTGGCGAGCGGGTCGCCGTCGCCGGACCAGGCCCCGAGGCGCATCCAGCCAGGATCAGCAAGGCCAGCAAGCTGACCGAAAGGCCAAAGGATGAGCGCAAGACAAAAACAGACATGGCCCGCACCATACACGACTTGCCGCTGCACTGGCTGGCACGCCGTGCTGGCAGGGCAAATGCGCCAGAGGGGTTTTCATCAGGCGTGAAATCAGGCCCAAGCGCGGCACAATTCACACACCGAACTTTGAAATGCGCCGCCATGTCCTCCGACCTCGAACGCCCCTTCGATCATCCTTTCGAGAGGGGCATGCGCAACCGGCGGGCCGCCTTGGGCGACGCCTGGGTGGACAAGTCGGTGGCCAAGGCCAACGCCTTCACGGCCGAGTTCCAGCACTTCATCACTGACTACGCCTGGCATGGTGTCTGGGGCCGCCCCGGCCTGGACTGGAAAACCCGCCGCATCATCGTGTTGGCCGTGACCAGCGCCCTGGGCCGCTGGGACGAGTTCGACATCCACTTGCGGGGCGCCTTGACGCCCGGCAACGCGCACACCCTGAGCGTGGAAGAAGTGCGCGAGGCCCTGATCCAGATCTCGATCTACGCTGGCGTGCCCGCCGCCAACACCGGATTT
>NZ_JACMNS010000103.1 GCF_014378415.1 Aquabacterium sp. | reverse complement strand
CTGGTGCTGAAGGCGCCCGCCGAACTGGATGTCGAGAGCCCGTTGCCGGTGATCGTCAGAGAAGGTGCTGTGAAGGGATCGGTTGCGGGGGTCTGGAAATTGACATTGGTGTTGTCATTGACCCCGATCACCAAGTAATTGTTGGTGAACTGGATCCAGGGGGTGACGCCGTCGCTCAAGTCCAGGTCCACCAGCTTGTAGGTGAAGCCGGTGACCGAGGTCGATGCGCTCGCCAGGATGTCGGCCTGGGCCGAGACCGACAAGGCACACGCCAACAATGCTGCGGACCAGGTGATTGAGGTTTTCAACATGCACTTCTCCCTTGAATGTTTCAGATCCGCATCGGCATCACAACGTACTTGAAGCCCTCGATCTCCGGATTGGTGATCAGCGCCGAGCTGTTGCTGTCCTGCAGTGACACGGTCACCATGTCCTGGCTCATGTTGGCCAGCACGTCCATCAGGTAGCCCACGTTGAAGCCGATCTCAAAAGAATCGCCACCGTAGTCGATCTCAAGCTCTTCCTTGGCCTCTTCCTGTTCGGCATTGCTCGATGCAATCCCCAGGGCCCCGGGCGACACATTCAAGCGCACGCCCTTGAACTTCTCGCTGGTCAGGATCGCCGCGCGCTGCAGGCTGGACAGCAAGGTGGCGCGCCCCAGGGTGATGTGGTTCTTGTGGTTCTTGGGGATGACGCGGTGGTAGTCGGGGAATTTGCCCTCGACCAGCTTGGTCACGAACTCAAGACCGCCGAAGTTGAACTTGGCCTGGTTGCCGGCAAAGCGCATCTCGATCTGTTGCTCTTCTTCGGCGCCCTTGGGGTCGTCTTTCAGCAAACGTTGCAACTCCAGCACCGTTTTGCGCGGCAGGATGACTTCCTGCTTGGGCATCTCGACTTCGAGCGTGGCTTGCGCCAAGGCCAATCGGTGTCCGTCGGTGGCCACCAGGGTCAGTGTCTTGCCTTCGGCCACGAACAGGATGCCGTTGAGGTAGTAGCGGATGTCGTGCACCGCCATCGAGAAGTGCACCTGGCCGATCAGGCTTTTGAGCGTCTTTTGCG
This sequence comes from Aquabacterium sp., assembly GCF_014378415.1. Lineage (GTDB taxonomy): Bacteria > Pseudomonadota > Gammaproteobacteria > Burkholderiales > Burkholderiaceae_C > Aquabacterium. The sequence continues at coordinate 20,757 of NZ_JACMNS010000103.1, read as the reverse complement.
GCACGCTGAAAGCGGGCCCGAAATCGACCGCCTCTTGCACGAGGGGGAAATCTTCAGCGGGCAAGGTCTGCAAGGTGAAGCGGCTTTTGCCGGCTTGCAGCGTCAGCTTGGCTTGGTTGGCGGTGAGTGAAACGAGTTGATCGCTGGGCAGGCTTTTGAGGATGTCGATCAGTTTTTTGGCCCCGACGGTGAAGGCGTAGTTGCCATCGTCGCCGTCAAGCTGGGCCGCAGTGCGGACTTGGATTTCGAGGTCGCTGGTGGTGAATTCGACTGAGCCGCCAGTTTTGCGGATCAGCACATTTGCCAAGATGGGCAGAGTATGGCGACGTTCGACGATACCGGCAACCACCTGCAGGGCTGAGAGAACTTTTTCTTGAGCTGCTTTCAACACAATCATTTCAGTCTTTCAAATTGGTCGTCGTAGTAGAGGGCCACATTTTTTGTGCATAACGCTATTTTGTCTTGTTCCATCAATGGTTTAGACCAATGACAAGCCTGTGGATGGCACCCGGTAAGGTTTTGGGTTAACAGACAACAACTTTGAAAAAAGCCCCGGGCCTGTGGATAAGTGGGTGTTTGTCCTTTATTTATCCACAACCTTGTTGGCTTGACATTCTCCACTGCTTCGGCATCGGTTTTGAGTCAGCCTTTGAGAGTCTGTTCAAGCACGTGCAATTGCTGGTTCAACTCGGAGTCTTTGCCACGCTCGCCACCGATCTTGCGCACCGCGTGCAGCACCGTGGTGTGGTCTCGACCACCAAAAAGTTCACCGATTTCGGGCAGGCTTTTTTGCGTCAGTTCCTTGGCCAGGTACATGGCGATCTGGCGCGGGCGGGCGATGCTGGCCGGGCGCTTCTTGCTGTACATGTCGGCCACCTTGATCTTGTAAAAATCGGCCACCGTTTTCTGGATGTTCTCGACGCTGATCTGGCGGTTCTGGATGGACAGCAAGTCTTTGAGGGCCTCACGCGCCAGGGCGATCGTGATCTCTTTGTGGTTGAACTTGGAAAAAGCCAACACCTTGCGCAGCGCCCCCTCCAGCTCGCGCACATTGGCGCGTACGTTCTTGGCGATGAAAAAAGCCACGTCTTCCGGCATGGTGATGGCCTCGACCTCGGCCTTTTTGATCAGGATGGCCACGCGCATTTCCAGCTCGGGCGGCTCGATGGCCACGGTCAGGCCGGCGTCGAAGCGCGAGGTCAGGCGCTCATCGATGTTGACCAGGCCCTTGGGGTAAGTGTCGCTGGTCATGATGATGTGCGCCTTCTTGGCCAGCAGGGCTTCGAAAGCGTTGAAGAACTCTTCTTGCGTGCGGTCTTTGCCGGCGAAGAACTGCACATCGTCGATCAGCAACAGATCCAGGCTGTGGTACTTGGCTTTCAGCTCGTCAAACGTTTTGCGCTGGTAGTTTTTGACCACGTCGGAGATGAACTGCTCGGCGTGCAGGTACAGGATGCGCGCACTGGGCTTGTCGGCCAGCAGGGCGTTGCCGACGGCGTTCATCAGGTGGGTCTTGCCCAGGCCGACGCCGCCATAGATGAACAGCGGGTTGTACATGTGGCCGGGCGCGCCGGCCACGTGCAGAGCGGCGGTGCGGGCCATCTGGTTGGCGCGCCCGGGCACCAGGGTGTCGAAGGTGAGCGCGGGATTCAGCCCCATGACCTGCGGGTGAGCGCGGTGGCCGATTTGCTGGTGTTCGTGGGCGCGCTGAGGCTGTTGATAACTTTGGCCGGGGCTGTAGCTGGGCAGGCCCTGCGGGATGTTGGCCGAGGGTTGGTTGTAAGCCTGGTAGCCGCTTGGGTTGGCGTTGGCGGGCAGGCTCAAACCGTTGGGGTTGCCCATGCCGGGCAGGCCCATGGCAGGGCGAGGTGCGGCGGCGCGCACGGCCAGGGCCAGGTCGATCTTGACGGGGCCGCCGGTCAACTCGACCAAGATGGTTTCCAGGCGCACGCTGTACTGCGTGCGGATCCAGTCCAGCATGAACCGGTTGGCCACGCGCACGCTGACCACGGTGTGGCCGTCTTGCAAGCTGATTTCGGCGGGCGGCAGTGGGCGGATCCAGGTGTTGAACTGCTGTTCGGGCAGTTCGGTCGCCAGGCGCTCGCAACTGCGTTGCCACAGGCTGGCCAGGTCGGCGGAAGGGTGACTGGCAGCGCTGGTATCAAACGCACTCATGTTGTGGACAAGTCCTAAAGTGGGCCAACAATTCTAAGGGCGACAAGGGCCTTTCAACACAGGTTATCCACAGATTTTTACCCAGGGTTGTCCAAGGGGGTGGCCACGGCGATTGGCTCAGGGCGTTGACCAATCCCCGAAGTTTTGGTGTAATCGCGGGTTCGACCGGCCACAAGGCTGGATCCTTGGGCGGCAATTGCATCGCCTGAGTGAGAAAACTTGTAAAACAAGCAATAAGCAATTGCAGAAGAAGGACTGATCATGAAACGCACTTACCAACCGTCCAAGACCCGCCGCGCCCGCACCCACGGTTTCCTGGTCCGCATGAAGACCAAGGGTGGCCGCAAGGTCATCAACTCACGCCGCGCCAAGGGCCGCGCTCGTTTGGCCGTCTGAGTTTGCTGGTCTGATCCAGGCAACTGATCCGACACTTGGGCAGCATGCTTGCATGCAGGCCCGATGGCTTGTCGCTTAGACCGCCGTGCGCAGCGCCAGCCTGAAAGCGGCCGAGTTCCAAAAGGCTCTGGGCACCCGCCCGGTGGCTCGCACAACTCATTTTGTGCTGCACCATTTGCCGCACACCGAGGCAAAGTTGGCTGTCGCCACCGCACCTTCCACCTCCTTTGAGCCAGAGTTGTCAACAGCCCTGGCCCTGGCGGATGCTGTGTGTGTGGATGAGTCATCCGGATTGACCGAGTTGCCAGGCTGGCGACTCGGCTTGGTGCTGCCCAAAAAACTGGCACGCCGTTCGGTGACGCGGTCTTTGCTGCGCCACCAGGCCCGGGCAGCCCTTGTTCGCCATGCCCCTGGCGTGGCCGTCACCAGTTGGGCCCAACAGCAACCGGCAGATGCCTGGGTGCTGCGCTTGCGTGCGCCTTTTGACCGCCAGCAATTTCCCAGCGCCGCCTCCGAGGCGCTTAACCTCGTGGTGCGCCTGGAGCTGGACACCCTTTGGACGGCGCTGTGCGCCAAATCCAGGCCATGACCCCGATTCGGTGGCTCAGGTCTGGGATACTCGCGGTGCTCCTGGCCCTGGTCAAGGGCTATCGGTTTTTCCTGAGCCCCTGGTTGGGCTCGGCCTGTCGTTTCACCCCCACCTGTTCCCTGTACGCCTTGCAGGCGCTTGAGCGCCATGGCCCGGCGGCGGGCACTTACCTGGCAGCGCGGCGCCTTGTGCGCTGCCACCCGGGGTGTCCCGGCGGCCATGACCCCGTGCCCGACCAGCGCGTTGGGCTGTTTTCTTTCGCTTCTTCCTCTTCCTCCAACATTCCGTCAGACCAAGCTCACCCATGAATGATTTGCGTCGCACCCTGTTGTGGTCGGTGTTTGCCGTCTCACTGTTGATGATGTGGGATGGCTGGTTGCGCCACACCGGTCAACCATCCCTGTTCGCGCCGCCGGCGCCTCAAGCGACAGCTGCTGCCGAGCCTCAGGGCGCGGGCAGTGGCGCGGCCAGCCTGCCCACCGCGGCCGCCACAGGGGGCGCTGCCACCGCCCCTGCTGCGGCCGCCGCCGCTTCGGCACCTGCCGCGCATGAACTGGTGACCTTCACCACCGACGTGGCCAAGATCACCTTGAACACGCAGGGCGGCGATGTGGTCAAGGTTGAGCTGCTCAAGCACCTGGACCATGACGACGCGAGCAAGAACATGGTCGTGCTCAACCAGACCGCGAACCACACCTATGTGGCGCAAACCGGTTTGATCGGTGCCGGCAGCGCCGAGCGCCTGCCCAACCACCTGACGCCGATGACGATCGTGACGCCCGAGCGCGCGCTGGCCAATGGGGCGGACACACTGGTGGTCAAGCTGGAATCGGCCCCGGTCGATGGGGTGACGCTGCTCAAGACGTACACCATCAAGCGCGGCGATTACGCCATCGGCGTCAAGCAGGAGGTGGTGAACGGTTCTGCCGCGACGGTGCACCCACAGCTGTACCTGCAGCTGACGCGCGATGGCACGCAGCCGGTTCAAGCCGGCCCCAGCTTCCTGATGGGCCCGATGGCCTACACCGGCCCGGCCATTTACTCGGCCAAGGCCAAGTACCAGAAGGTGGACTTCACTCACCTTAATGAGAACACCGCCGAGTTCGAGAAGAACGACACCCATGGCTGGGTGGCCATGGTGCAGCATTACTTTGCCTCGGCCTGGTTGCACAACGAAGCCGCGCCCCGCACATTCTTCGTCGAAAAGACCGGCCCCAACCTGTACCGCACCGGCATGTTGTTCCCGCTGGGCGACCTGGCCGCTGGCCAGAGCAAGTCCTTTGAGGCGATTTTGTTTGTGGGCCCACAGGAAGAAAACAAGCTGTCGGCCCTGGCCCCGGGCCTGGAGCTGGTGAAGGACTATGGCTGGCAGCGCGTGCTGGCCGAGCCCTTGTTCTGGCTGCTGGACCAGTTGCACAAGTTGATCGGCAACTGGGGCTGGGCGATCGTGGCCCTGGTGGTGTTGCTCAAGGCGGCCTTCTACTGGTTGAACGCCAAGGCTTACCAATCGATGGCCAAGATGAAGGCGCTGAACCCGCGCATCCAGGTCATGCGCGAAAGCCTGAAGGACAACCCGCAGCAGATGCAGCAAGAGATGCTGAAGATCTACCGCGAAGAGAAGGTCAACCCGATTGGCGGCTGCCTGCCCATCGTGATCCAGATCCCGGTGTTCATCTCGCTGTACTCGGTGCTGCTGTCCAGCGTGGAGATGCGCAACGCGCCGTGGATTGGCTGGATCCATGACCTGTCGGTGAAGGACCCGTACTTTGTGCTGCCCGCGCTGATGACGGCCTCGACCCTGTTGCAGACCTGGCTGAACCCGACGCCACCGGATCCGATCCAGGCCAAGATGATGTGGATCATGCCGATGCTGTTCTCGGTGATGTTCTTCTTCTTCCCATCAGGCCTGGTGTTGTACTGGCTGACCAACAACATCTTGTCGATCGCCCAGCAATGGACGATCAACCGCAAGATCGAGGCGGCCACGGCGGCCAGGTGAGTTAAGCCGGCCAGGGGCTGAAGAGCCCCGAGCTGGATGAAAAAAGCCGCCTGGTCGCAAGACCATGGCGGCTTTTTCATGGGCTGGTTTTTCAGTCAGTGATGAGTCAGTCGCCAGTGCGGCGGCTGAGGATCATGGCTGAAGCGCAGATGGCGGCCAAGGCCAGTGGCCACAGTGGTGGTTCGGACAGCGAGAGGCTGTTGAACATCAGCCAGTCGTTGAGGATGTGGATCATGACCAAGCTCCAGGTTTGTCGCCCATTGGCGTGAACCAGCATGGTCATGTTTGAGCATGACACGGGCATGACGCCCCATGCGCCGAGATCGGACCATGGCCGAGCTGTGGCGCGGCTTGCCTGCGCTGCCGTGGATCAGGCGATCACGCTGTCGCCGCTGGGGGTGTTTGGGGCGGCCGCCGGTGCGGGGGCTGGGCGGGGACTGGCGTGCGCCGGCGCGCCCGGCGCTTCGGCCGCCAGCTGTTGGGCCTTCATGCGCTTCCAGTTCAGGGGCACCAACAACTGGCCCCAGAAGTGGTGGCGGGGGTAGAAGTTCTCGTTGAACAGGCCCATGTGCGCGGGCCGTGATTTGCCCTTGGGCAGCACGAAGGTGCCGAAGAGGTGGTCCCACAGCATGAAGATGCTGAAGTTCTTGGCCTCGTCGATGTTGTTGGAGTGGTGCCAGCGGTGCACTTCGTTCGTGCCGATGACGTAGTTGAGGAGGCCGAACTTGAAGTTCACGTTCATGTGGGTGATGGTGGCCAACACGCTGCCGATTACGCCGCTCATGATGAAAGCCTCCTGGGTGACGCCGGTCTGGAACACCACGAAGGCGGGCAGGATGCGGCGCCAGATGAGATCGATCGGGTGGGCACGGCTGGCGTTGAGCACGCTAAGCCGGTGCGCGCAATGGTGCACGCTGTGCATGCGCCAGAAGAAGTCGACCTCGTGCGCCAGGCGGTGCGTGACGTAGAACATGAAGTCAAACGTCAGGAAGGAGATCAGCACCTGCGCGGCCAGGGGCAGGTGTCGCGCGGCCAGGCTGTCATCGAGCACGCCGAAGTGAAACAGCAGGCCCGAGCCGGTGGCGGCGATCAGGGCGTGGGTCAGGAAGTTCTGGACGCTGCCCACCGCCACCATGGCGCCATTGTTGAGCGCGTCGGTCAGGACTTCGCCCTTCTCGAACTGGTTGGGATGCTCGGGCCAAACGTACTGCATCAGGGTGCAGACCAGGTAATAGGGGCCCAGGTAATACAAAAAGACCCGCCCGGGGTCGAACCCGAAATGCAGCACGGCGGCGATGCCACCCAGCACTGACCCGACAAGAAAGCCCCAACTGGCGAGGAGTTTGAACACGATGACCCCATGTACTGCGGATGAAAGACCTGCCTAGTTTATGACGGGTCGCGTTTTATGCGCAGAGGGGCTTCCCCAGGGGGGACAATCGGTCTTTTCCCGTGCGAAAGAAAGTGAACAGCAGCATGTCGTTGATGGATCGCAGCAGCCCGATCGTGGCGGTGGCCACCGCGCTTGGCCGGGGTGCCGTGGGCATCGTGCGGGTGTCGGGCCAGGGTTTGGCGCCTTTGGCCCAAGCCTTGTGCGGCCGGGCATTGGCGCCCCGGATGGCCACTTACGGGCCCATTCGCGATGCAACTGGCGAAGCAATCGACCACGGCCTGGCGATTTATTTCCCGGGGCCGCACAGCTTCACCGGCGAAGATGTGCTGGAACTGCAGGCCCACGGCGGCCCGGTGGTGCTGCAGTTGCTGCTGGCGCGCTGCCTGGAGGCCTCGCGGGAAGTGTCGGAATCCACGGGCCGCGAACGCCTGCCCGGTCTGCGCGTGGCCGAGCCTGGCGAGTTCACCCAACGGGCCTTTTTGAACGACAAGATCGACTTGGCCCAGGCCGAGGCCATCGCCGACCTGATCGACGCCAGCACCGAGGCGGCGGCCCGCTCGGCCACGCGCTCGCTGGGGGGGGCATTTTCCAAACAGATCGAGTTGCTGCGTGACCAGTTGATCAACCTGCGCATGCTGGTCGAGGCCACCCTGGATTTTCCGGAAGAAGAAATTGACTTCCTGGAAAAGGCCGACGCGCGTGGCCGTTTGAACCGCGTGGCGGCCACTTTGGACCAGGTGTTGCAGCAGGCCAAGCAGGGCGCCTTGCTGCGCGAAGGCCTGCAGGTGGTGCTGGCCGGCCAGCCCAACGCCGGCAAAAGCTCGCTGCTCAACGCGCTGGCGGGGGCGGAGCTGGCCATCGTTACCGCCATTGCCGGCACCACGCGCGACAAGGTCAGCCAGACCATCCAGATCGAAGGCGTGCCGCTGCACGTGGTCGACACCGCCGGTTTGCGCGCCGAGCACGAGGCCAGTGACGAGGTCGAGCGCATTGGCATGGCGCGTAGTTGGGAAGCCATCGCCCAGGCCGACGCGGTGCTGTTTTTGCATGATCTGACGCGCAGCCAGGACGCGGCCTATGTGGCGGCCGATGGGCAGATCGCGGGCAAGTTGCCCGGCGGCGTGCCGGTGATCCACGTTTTCAACAAGGCCGACAGCGTGGCGGTGGCCGACCTGCAGGCCCTGGCGCACGAACCCGAGGGGCCCATGCTGGCTTTGTCGGCCAAGACGGGGGATGGGCTGGAGGCTTTGCGGCGCCTGTTGCTGGAACAGGCCGGCTGGCAGGCGGCGCCCGAGGGCGTGTTCATTGCCCGGCAGCGGCATGTGCAGGCCTTGCGCCTGGCGCGCGAACACTTGGAAGTTGCGCAATTGCACGCGGCCTTGGCCGATGGCGCCCTGGATTTGCTGGCCGAAGAGTTGCGCCTGGCACACAACGCCTTGGGCACGATCACCGGGGCGTTTTCAGCGGACGACCTGCTGGGTGAAATCTTTACCCGTTTCTGCATCGGCAAGTGAAATGCGTGGCATGGGCCATGGCGGGCTGCGGCTAAATAGCCACCACGGGCCCGCCGGGATCGTATAAATTTGGAAGATTGTGCGCTGCAGCGTAACTTTGAGGAAAAGATGGAAGTCACTGAACTGGTTCAGGCCATCCAGACATTGAACACCGAAGACGTGTTTCGGCCGCGTCTGGACGCGCAGCAATGGCGCACATTTGGTCAATACCTGACCCGCCACGAGTTGCGCTCGGGCGATTTGCTGGTCAAGCAGGGTGACCACGACCGCACCGTGTACTTTCTGGGGCAGGGCTCCTTGCAGGTGTTCGTCACCGGTGGGGTGCCGGGCGCGGCGCGCATCGCCATCTTGCGGCCGGGCTCGATGTGTGGCGAGCCGGGCATGTTTGCCGACACGCCGCGCATGGCCAACATCGAGGCCATGACGGCCTGTGTGATTTTTGCCTTGCGCCTGCAGCGTTTTGAAGAGTTGATCGCCCGGGTGCCGGGCGTGGCGGTGGAAGTGATGCGCGCGGCCGGGGGTGTCATGGCCATGCGCATGCGGGCCAATCTACAGCGCCAGGTGCCGTCTGCCTGAAGCGCTTTCGTGAAACTCAGGGAGTGAGTTCGGGATGTTGATCAGTCAAGAGTTACGTCGGCCCACGATTCTGGTGGCTGACGATTCGCCCCAGAACATCGAGTTGCTGTCGCGGGTACTGGGGCAAGAGTACCGGATCAAAGTGGCGACCTCGGGCGAGAAGGCCCTGAAGATCGCCTATTCAGACGAGCCGCCGGATTTGATCCTGCTGGACATCATGATGCCCGACCTGAGCGGGCTGCAGGTGTGCCAGCGCATCAAGGCCAACCCGGACCGCCGCCGCATCCCCATCATCTTCGTGACCGCGATGACGACGGTGGAGGACGAAAGCCTGGGGCTGGCCATGGGCGCGGTCGATTACATCTCCAAGCCGATCAGCCCGCCGTTGGTGCAGGCGCGGGTGCGCACGCACCTGGCGTTGTACGACCAGTCGCGCGAGTTGGCGCGCATGGTGGCGCAGCGCACGGCCGAGCTGGTGGCCACGCGCCAGCAGATCATCCGTCGCCTGGGCCGCGCCGCCGAGTACAAAGACAACGAGACCGGCAACCACGTGGTGCGCATGAGCCACATCGCGCGCCTGGTGGCGCAGCAGGCGGGGCTGGGCCCGGAGGCGGTGCAGTTGGTGTTCCAGACGGCGGCCATGCACGACCTGGGCAAAATCGGCATCCCCGACCACATCCTGCTCAAGCCTGGTCCCTTGACCGATGGTGAGTGGGTGTTGATGCGCCAGCACGCGCAGATCGGCGCCGACATCATCGGGCGCCACGACAACGAGCTGCTGGCCACGGCCCGCGCCATCGCGCTGACCCACCATGAGAAGTGGGATGGCACCGGCTACCCGCAAGGGTTGAAGGGCGAGCAGATCCCGCTGTATGGCCGCATCGTGGCCATTGCCGATGTGTTCGACGCGTTGATGACGCGCCGGCCTTACAAGGCGGCGCTGCCGGCTGCCGAGTCGCTGGCCATCATGGCCGAGCAAAAAGGCACGCACTTCGACCCGATGCTGTTGGCGTGTTTTTTCCAGCAGAAGTTCGAGATCCTCAAGGTCATGGAGCTTTACTCCGATGACCGTGGGGCCATGATGGACCAGTGAGCGCGTCTTGGGGCCTTGCCTCAGGCTGCTTGCCGCAGTGACTTGAGGGCCGTGCTTGCCGCGTCGAAGTCATAGCGGCTGAGCGCTTCGCACAGTTCGCGCACGGCGGACAGTTGCGTCAGGCCGGGCCAGCCGTCGACCATGTCCTGGATCAGGTCTTGGGCCTGGGCATCGTTGTCGTCGATCAGCTGGGACAGCTTGGGCCATTGGCCTCGGATGGCCGGGTCGCGCAGCATCTGGCTGGCGTCCTGCGTGTCGGTCTGGGCGGGCTGGACCAGGGCGCGGATGTCGGTGCGCACTGCGGTCAAGGCTGACAGCGTTTGGGCCAGGGCGGCCGCTACGCCAGAGGCTTCGGCCCCAGTCTGGCAGGCGCTTTCCAGCTCGCTGGCCGCGTGCTGCAAGGCCATGGCGCCGATGTTGCCGGCCAGGCCCTTGAGGGTGTGGGCCATCCGCAGGACGAGTTCGTGGTCCTGCTCGCGCAGGGCGTGTGAGAACTGCGGGCCAAAGTCCTGCTGGGTCTTGTCGAAGCCTTTGATCAGGCGGCGGTACAGGTCGAGGTTGCCCATGCAGCGGGCGATGCCGTCGGCGGTGTCCAGCGTGATGAGCGCAGCTTCGGGGTTCAGGCCGTGGGCTTTTTCAAGGTGCAGCTGGTTGCTGGCCTTGGGGTTGGCTGCGGGATGCGCGGGCACGATCCAGCGGGCCATGATGTTGAACATCTGGCCCAAATCGAGCGGCTTGGTGATGTGGTCGTTCATGCCGCTTTGCAGCACGCGGTCGCGGTCGGAGGCCATGGCGCTGGCGGTCATGGCGATGATGGGCAGGTTCTGCCACTCGGGCCGCGCGCGGATGCGCTCTGTGGCGGTGTAGCCGTCCATCACGGGCATCTGGCAGTCCATCACCACGCCGCCGAACTGACCGCCGTGTTCCAGCTTGTCCAGGGCCTCGCGGCCGTTGAGTGCCGTGACCACCTGGATGCCGGCGCGCTCCAGCAGGTCGCAGGCCAATTCTTGATTGAGGGGCTGGTCTTCGACCAGCAGCAGGCGGGCGCCGGCCAGCTGGCGTTGCGCCACTTCCAGCACTTTGCTGGTGTAGTGAGCGGTGGTGGGTGTGTCGACGTGTTGGCCCAGCGCCCGCGAGATGCTGTCGTGCAGGGTGGAGGGGGTGACGGGTTTGTTCAGCACGCCCTCCAGGCCCACGCCCTCGGCGGCGCGCAGGGCCTCATCGCGGCCAAAGGCGGTGACCAACAGCACGCAGGGCCGGTGCTCGGGGGGCAGGCTCAGGGCCTGGCGGGCAAAGGCGATGCCGTCCATGCCGGGCATCTTCCAGTCGGTCAGTAACAGGTGGTGCGACTGGCCGGCTTGCTGCGCCTCGCGCATGCTTTGCAGGGCCTGTTCGCCGCCACTGGCCACCTCCACGTTCAAGCCCAGGCGTCGCATCATGTCGCCCAGCACCTCGCGCGCGGTGGCGTTGTCGTCCACCAGCAACACACGGCGGCCTTGCAGCTCGCTGGCCAGCAAGGCGCGGCGCGGCAGGGCTTGCGATTGCAGGCCGAAGCGCGTGGTGAAGTGGAAGGTGGAGCCGCGCCCGACCTGGCTGTCCACCCAGATCTTGCCGCCCATCATTTCGACCAATTGGCGCGAGATGGTCAGGCCCAGGCCGGTGCCGCCGTATTGCCGCGTGGTCGAGCTGTCGCCTTGGGTGAAGGGTTGGAACAAGCGGCCCAGCAGCTCGGTCGACATGCCGATGCCGGTGTCGCGCACCCAAAAGTGCAGTTCAACGCGGTCGGCCTCCAGGCGGCGCACTTCGACGCCGATCAGCACGTCGCCGCGTTCGGTGAACTTGATGGCGTTGGTGCCCAGGTTGATGAGGATCTGGCCCAGGCGCATCGGGTCGCCCACCAGCGAGGTGGGGATGTCGGGGTCGGCGGTGAAGAGCAGCTCCAGGCCTTTTTCTTCGGCCTTCATGCCCAGCACATCGGCCATGTTGTTGACCACCTGCTCCAGCTGGAAGTTGGCCGACTCCAAGGTGAGCTTGCCGGATTCGATCTTGGACACATCGAGGATGTCGTTCAACACCTGCAGCAGGTTGCCCGCGGCGCGGTGCGCTTTCTCGACGTAGTTGCGGGCGCGGCTCGACAGGTCTTCCATCAAGGCCAGGTGGGTCATGCCCATCACGGCGTTCATGGGGGTGCGGATCTCGTGCGACATGTTGGCCAGGAAACGCGACTTGGCGTGCATGGCGGCCTCGGCGGCCAGCTTGGCCTCGCGCATGGCGCTTTCGGCCTTCTTGCGCGGGGTGATGTCTTGCATGATGGTGCACAGCTGGCGCTGGCCCCGGTCTTCAAAGGGGATGACGACCATCTCGGCGTCGAACTGCTCGCCATCGAGGCGGGTGTGCCGCCACTCGAAGCGGAAGATCTCGCGCTGGCTGATCTTTTGCAGGATGGCGCTGGTGCTTTGCTGCAGGGCGAGATTGTCCTTGGCGATGGGCGGGCTCAGGGGCGGGGCCGAGGGTTGCAAGCCCAGCAGGGCCTGCTCACTGCTGGCGCCGAACATCGCGATGGCGGCGGCGTTGGCGCGGATGATGTGCTGCTGCTCGTCAAAGAACAGGAAGCCCAGTGGCGCGTGGTTGAACACGGCCTCAGAGCGGGCCTGGGCCTGTTTTTGATCGGTGGCGTCCTGCCAGTAGCCGTTGTAGGTGATGTCGCCGTTGTCGTGGCGCGTGGGCGTGCCTTCGCAGCGCACCCAGGCGTTCTTGCCCGCCAGGGTGATGGGGAACTCGATGCAGGCGTTGGGCGGCTGCAGGGAGTCTTGTCCGGCCAGGCGCCAGGGCAGTTCGGGGTCGTCCAGCAACGTGGCCGAGTCCACCCCCAGCACGGACTTGAGCCCCTGGCCAATGAAGGTGAAGTGCCCCCGGCCCTGGGCCGGCTGCTCGTAGCGGAACACCACCAGGGGCAGGGCGTGTGCCATGTTGCGCAGGGCGGTCTGGGCCTGGGTCAGCTCGTGAAGGCGGTGCGAGCGCAGGCGCAGGTGGGCCATGGTCCAGTAGCCGGACACCAGCACCAGCGCGGCGCCGGCCAACCAGCTTGCCACCGTGGTGTTTTCGTTCTGCAGGGGCGTCAGTGTCCAGGCCGTGAGGCCGCCATAGGCCAGGGGCTGTTGCTGGGCCAGGTAAGGCTGTCGCTTGATGGTGACCTGGGTGATGTTCTGGTCATTGACTTGCAGTGAGGCCGTGGTCCAGGGCAGCTCTTGCAGCTTGCGCATGTACAGGCGTTCGGCCTGCACGGGCTCCATGGTCAGCGGCCCCTGCATGGGCACGCGCTTGAGCGTTTCAATGGCCGGGTTGCCGACCAGCACCACGCCCTGTGCGTCGGTGATGAACAGCAGGCGCTGCGGGTCGTCAAACAAGCGTTGCAGGGCATCGGGGTTCTGCTTGACGACGATGACGCCGGCGGTCGCGTCGTTTTGGTCCACGCGGGTGGCGAAGTAAAAGCCGGGGATTCGGGTGATGCGGCCCACGGCGAACTGGGTGCCGCTGCCGCTTTCCAGGGTGTCGTTGAAGTAACGCCGGGTTTTGAAATTGGCGCCCAGCACATTGGCTTTTTCTTTCAGGCGCGCATTGGCCACCACGGTGCCAAAGCGGTCAATCAGGTAGATGTCGTGGATGTGGAAATCGTCGGCGGTCTGGCGCATGAGCTGCGAGATCTCGCGCACATCGTTGCGTTTGGACAGTGAGGTCTGCAGGGCCAGGCGGTCGTCTTCGGTCAAGGTGGCCGAGTTCTCAATCACTGAGTACTGCAGGAACTGGTGCACGGCGATCTGTCGGCCCAGGGCACGCGGCAGCGCCTGCAGTTGCTGGAAGGTGAATGTGAGCGAATCACTCAGGCTGTCAAGGCGGTGCCGCGAGCTTTGCAACTGTTCAGCTCGGTGGTCGTCGATGTCGTCCTGGATCAGCCAGAACGCCCCTCCTCCCACCAGCGCCGTCCAAAGCAGGGCCAGCACCCACCACCGCTTGTCGGTGTTGGGGGGGCGAGCCTGCAGGGGTCTTGCCGAAGCCTCCATGGGCGTGCTCTCCGGGGTTTTTAGCCCGGCCAGTGTGCCCGCTATTGCGACCAAGCCGCCAGGGCATTGGACCGGTCTTTCAGCCTTTGAGCAACATACTTTCGGCGCGTGCCAGATTTTGCGGTCGGCCTGACAGTACCAGGGTGTCGCCGGGCTCCAGAACCAGGCCATGGTCGGGCGCCACCACCGCGCCATGCGCGCGCCGCACTGAGACCACCGCCACGCGCATCTCCTCGGCGGCCAGGGATTGGGCCAGGGTGTGGCCTACGCAGGCCGCGTTGTCGCCCAGGGTGACCGATTGCAGGCGCTGCAGCTCGATCTCGTCGACGGTGTCGTCGTCGCCGCCGTGGAAGTAGTCGCGCATGATGCCGTAGCGCGCTTGCCGCTGGGTTTGCACCAGGCGGATCACGCGGCGCATGGGCACGCCCACCAGGGCCAGGGCCTGCGAGGCCAACATCAGCGAGCCCTCGATCGCCTCGGGCACGATCACGGTGGCGCCGGCGTTTTGCAGCTCGTCCAGGCTGCTGTCGTCGATGGTGCGCACCACCACAGGCACCTTGGGCGCATGCTCGTGCACCAGGTGCAGGATCTTCTTGGCCGAGGGGGTGTTCGGATAGGTGATGACCACCGCGCTGGCCCGAGCCAGACCGGCGGCCACCAGGCTTTGCGGGCGGGTCGCGTCGCCAAAGACCACGTTCTGACCCGCGGCGGCGGCTTGCTGCACGCGGTCCGGGTCCAGGTCCAGCGCCATGTAGGGGATGCCTTCTTGCGCCAGCAGGCGTGCCAGGTTCTGCCCACTGCGCCCATAGCCGCAGATCACCACGTGCTTTTCAATGTTGAGGGTCTTGGCGGCGATCTTGGTCATGGCCAGCGATTGCAGCAGCCAGTCGGTCGACGACAGCTTCATCACCAGGCGGTTGCTGCCCAGGATCATGAAGGGCGTGACCAGCATGGACAGCACCATCGCGGCCAGCACCGGGCTCTGCGCGCGCTCGGGCAGCAGGTGGTTGTCGGTGGCCAGGGACAGCAGCACAAAGCCGAATTCACCCGCTTGCGCCAGGTACAGGCCAGTGCGCAGGGCCACGCCAGTGTCGGCCCCAAACAGCTGGCGCGCGAGCGCGGTGATCAGGCCGAACTTGAACAGCACCGGCAGGGTGGTGAGCACGATCACCAGGGCCCAGCTGTCGACCACGATGTGCCAATCCAGCTTCATGCCGATGGTGATGAAGAACAGGCCCAGCAGCACGTCGTGGAAGGGGCGGATGTCGGTCTCCACCTGGTGTTTGTATTCGGTTTCGGCGATCAGCATGCCGGCCAGGAAAGCGCCCAGCGCCATCGACAGACCGGCGCGCTCGGTCAGCCACGACAGGCCCAAGGTGACCAGCAGCAGGTTGAGCATGAACAGCTCTTCGCTCTTGCGGCGCGCCACCAGGGTCAGCCACCAGTGCATCAACTTTTGCCCGCCCACCAGCAACAGGGTCAGCACCACCACGGCCTTGGCCGCGGCAATGGCCAGGGTCTTGAGCAGGTCGCCGCCACTGTCGCCCAGGGCCGGGATCAGCACCAGCAAAGGCACCACGGCCAAATCCTGGAACAGCAAGATGCCCATCACGCGGCGGCCATGCTGGCTGTCCAGCTCCAGGCGCTCGGCCATCATCTTGACCACGATGGCGGTGCTGCTCATGGCCAGTGCCCCCCCCAGGGCCACCGCGCTTTGCCAGCTCAGGGACCAACCCAGCAGGCCATGCTCGATGTCGAAATACGGCAGCACCGCATCCAGCGCGAAATAGCCGGCCAGGGTGGCCAGCATGGTCACGCCCACCTGGCTGAAGCCCAGCCCGAACACCAGCGAGCGCATGCTCTTGAGCTTGGGCAGGTTGAACTCCAGCCCGATCACGAACATCAGGAACACCACGCCGAACTCGGCCAGGTGGCGCACGCCGGCCGAATCCTTGGCCAGCGCCAGGGCATTGGGCCCGATCACCACGCCCACCGCCAGGTAGCCCAGCATCGGGGGTAGTTTCATCAGCCGGCACAGCACCACACCCAGCACGGCGGCAAACAGGTACAGCAATGTGAGGTCGAGCGTGGTGGCCATCTTGTCCCTAGAATCCTTGCATCCTACCCGGTGCATTCATGACGCAATTGTCCCCTTCCTCCCATTCCCAGGCGGTTGACGCCGCCGCCTTCGTGGCGATGGCCCAGCAGGCGCTCGAGATCGAATCGCAAGCCTTGTTGGGCCTGCGCGAGCGTTTGAACGGCGAGGCGGGCCAAGCCTTTGCGCGTGCCGTGCAGGCCGTGCTGAACTGTCAGGGTCGCGTCGTTGTGATGGGCATGGGCAAGAGTGGCCATGTGGGACGCAAGATCGTGGCCACCCTGGCCTCCACCGGCACCCCGGCCATGTTCGTGCACCCGGCCGAGGCCCACCACGGCGACCTGGGCATGGTCACGCCGGGCGACGTGGTGCTGGCCATCTCCAACTCGGGCGAAAGCGAAGAGCTGACCGCCTTGTTGCCTTTGCTCAAACGACAAGGCGTGGTCCTGTTGGCCATGACCGGACGCCCGCAATCGTCCCTGGCCCGCCATGCCGACATCGTGCTGGACTGCTTTGTTGCCGTGGAGGCCTGCCCCCTGAACCTGGCCCCCACCGCCAGCACCACCGCGCAAATGGCCCTGGGCGATGCCCTGGCAGTGACCTTGCTGGATGCGCGTGGGTTCAAAGCCGAAGACTTTGCCCGCTCGCACCCCGGTGGTTCGCTGGGCCGCAAGCTGCTCACGCATTTGCGCGATGTCATGCGCTCGGGCGATGCCCTGCCACGCGTCTTGTCGCAAGCCACGTTCAGCGACCTGATGCGCGAGATGAGCGCCAAGGGCCTGGGCGCCGCCGTGGTGGTTGATGCGGCCGGCAAGGTGCTGGGCGTGTTCACCGATGGCGACCTGCGCCGCAAAATCGAAGCCGGCGTGGAGCTGCGCAGCGCCACTGCCGAGCAACTGATGACCGCCGGCCCGCGCACCATCCGCGACGACGTGCTGGCCGCCGAGGCCGTGGCCCTGATGGAAACCCACCGCGTCAACACCCTGCTGGTGGTGGATGCCGATGGCGTGCTGACCGGCGCCATCACCACCAACGACCTGATGCGAGCGAAGGTGATCTGACATGCGAGCCCTTAACCCCACCGTGACCTTCTCGGCCGACCTGCGGCCCTTTGCCCGAGGCATCCGCGCCGCCATCTTCGACGTGGATGGCGTGCTGACCGATGGCACCTTGTTCATCAGCGAGGCGGGCGAAACGCTCAAGGCCTTCAACGCGCTGGATGGCCATGGCCTCAAGCTGCTGGCCCAGGGTGGCATCACCCCCATCGTCATCACCGGGCGCGACTCGCTCGCCGTGCGCCGCCGCTTGAAGGACTTGGGCTTGGTCCACGCCGTGTTCGGTGCGCACGACAAGCTGGCCGCGGCCGAGCCCCTGCTGGCCTTGCTGGGCCTGCACTGGCATGAAGTGGCCGTGATGGGCGACGACTGGCCCGACCTGCCCTTGATGGTGCGCGCAGGTTTTGCCTGCGCACCCCTCAACGCCCACGCCGAGGTGAAGGCGGTGGCCCGCCACGTGACCACCTTGCGCGGTGGCGAAGGCGCCGCGCGCGAATGCTGCGACCTGCTGCTGTGGGCCACCGGCCGCTACGAGGCCTTGCTGCGCGGCCACCTCGAAACCCTGGACACCACGTCGGATGGCGCCGCGCCATGAGCACCCGTCGCTGGCTCACCGCGCTGGACCATGCACGTTCCGCCGTGCCCATGGTGCTGCTGTCTGGCCTGGCCGCCTTCACCTGGTGGCTGGTGCAGTCGGCCCCCTCGCTGGACGGCGCCCGGCCCGCGGCCAAGGCTTCGTCCAGCCCTGACTATGAATTGCAAAAGGCCCGGATCGAGCGCTACAACCCGGATGGCCGCCTGATCGCCATCCTGGACGGCCAGGCCATGCGCCACTATGTCGACGGCGATCGCCTTGAAATCGATGCCGTGCAGTTGTCGGCCCGCGACCTGCAGGGCCAGCATGTGCAGGGGGTGGCCCGCCAAGGCCAGGCCAATGGCAGCCAGAACACTGTGGTCTTGCACGGCAGTGCGCGGGTGGTGGCCACGCCGGCTTCCGGCGCGACCGTGAAGGGCCAGCGCGTGGACCAATCGCCCGTGGTCATTGAAGGTGAAATGCTGAGTTTCAACACGCGCGATCGCGTGGTGAGTTCGGCGTTGCCCGTCAAAATCACGCATGCCCAAGGGCAGATGCAGGGCGGCAACCTGCGCTACGAGGAGGGCACCCGGGTGGGCCAACTGGGCAACCGTGTCCATGGGCGGTACGACGCGCCACCTGCACGCCGCTGAGGCATCAAAAAACGTTGGGGCATGAAAAAAGGCGACGCTGTGAAGCACCGCCTTTTTGCATTTCCGTGACCCGAGAGGATCACGAAGAGGGGTTTTTAGTAACCGCCGCCGCCGCCGCCGTAGCCGCCGCCGCCACCGGAGCGGCCACCGCCACCACCGCCGTAGCCGCCACCACCACCGCCGCCGGAACGACCACCGCCGCCACCGCCGCCGCCGTAGCCGCCGCCACCACCTTCACGACGGCCACCGCCGCCGCCGCCACCACCGTAGCCGCCGCCACCACCAGCGCCGCCGCCGCCGGCGCCACCACCGCTACCGCCGCCACCGTAGGGGCTGCGGAAACCGCTGGGACGCTCTTCACGAGGACGGGCCTCATTCACAACGATGGCGCGGCCGGCCAGGGACTGGCCATTCATGCCGTTGACAGCAGCTTGTGCTTCTGGGTCGGTGCCCATTTCAACGAAACCAAAGCCCTTGGAGCGACCGGTGTCGCGGTCCATCATGACCTTGGCGGAGCTGACTGCTCCGAATTGCGAGAAAGCATCTTGCAGATCCTGATCGCGCACGCTGTAGGCCAGATTGCCCACGTAAAGTTTGTTGCCCACGAGAGAGCTCCTTTCAAAGTAACCATGTGGAGCTTCAACCCATCAGGACCCATTCCATCGAAGGTGCCGCTTCCAGACACAGACTCGCACATTATGGGTGAGACTTTATTGTCTGGCCAACATTTTCAAGCGTTTGCAACCCTTATTTGTTCGCATATGTCAACCCACTGTCCCGGTTGTTGTGCCCGGTCCTCAGTTTTGGCCTAGGGCTTGCCCCTATGATTTGCCCCATGCCCACCCACTCTTTTCATCACCCGCAAGGGTCGTCCTTTGCCCAGCGGTTTGACTGGTGGCGCGCCTTGGTTCGGGTTCTGGCCAGTGTTGAGGCGATCCGGGATGGCCGCGCCATGTACGTGCTGTTGGCCAGCTTCGCGGCGGCCGGGCTGGCGGTGGCCTGCGCTCAGGCGTCGATGGGGCGAGGCGAGTTGCCCTGGGCCATCGGGCAGGGGGCGGCGGCTTTGTTCATCGCGTTTTACGGCAGCAACGCCGCCGGCTTGTTGTTGATGGACCGGGCCATGGGCCGCCCCGGCCGTGATGTGAGCCAGGCTTTGGAAGATGCTTTGGGCATTGCGCACCGCCTGCTGGTGTCGCTGGTGGTGATCGCGCTGGCCGCCACCGTGCTGGCGGGGGCGGTGCTGGGTTTGTTCTGGCTGTGCGCCCTGCCCAAAGTGGGGCCCTGGTTGTTCGTGGTGGCCGTGCCCCTGACGGTGGTGGTGCTGGGCCTGGCCCTGGTGGCCGGGGCGGCCGTTGTCGGGCCGCTGGCCGGGCCGTCGGTCTGGGCCGGGGCCTCGTCGCTCGAAAGCCCGCGCATTTTGTGGCGCCTGATCCGCGAGCAATTGCTGCAGGCAGCGGTGCTGATGGCGTCCTTGAGCCTGGTCACCGCTTTGGTGGGCGCGGGCGCCAGCTTTGTGGTGATCGCCGGGGGGCGCGTCATGGCGCTGTTGTCGGTCTGGCTGCTGGACGTGGACGTGGCGCCCGAGCTGTTCATGGCCGGCCTGTTCGGCCACAGCTTGCGCGGCGTGCCAGTGGCCAGCGTGCCCGCCGAAGCGGTGCCTTATATATCAGCGGCGTCGGTGGGCGGTGGCGTGGTGTTCGCCTTGGGCCTGGTGCTGCCCACCTTGGTCTACCTGCGCGGGGTGTGTGAGATCTACGTGACCTTGCGCGAACGCATGCTGGAAATGAGCCAGGTGGCCGCCATCAACCGCCAGGGTCTGACCGATGATCTGTCTGGCGGCGCTTGAGGCTGCCATGACGATGGCGCCCGAGCCTTGCCCTTGCGGATTGGCCGCCACTTACCTGGCGTGCTGCGGGCGTTACCACCAGGGCCCTTTGGCCGGGCAAGCGCCCACGCCCGAGGCCTTGATGCGCTCGCGCTACAGCGCCTTTGTCAAAGATTTGCGCGATTACCTGCTGAGCACCTGGCACCCCTCCAACCGCCCGCCCCTGATCGAGGCGCCCGAGCCGGGCTTGAGGTGGCTGGGCCTGGCGGTGCGCCAGGCCGTGATGACGGGTGAAGACCAGGGCACGGTGGACTTCGTGGCGCGCAGCAAACTCGGTGGACGTGCGCATCGTTTGCACGAAGTCAGCGCGTTTGTCCGCGAAGCTGGGCGGTGGTACTACGTGGATGCCCCTTGAATGCGGGGTTAATGCCGGACTGAAAGGGCTTCCCCGGAAGACAAGTTGCAGGCAAGTCCGTATGGTCGCTGGTTGTAGTCAACGCATTAGACGAAGCGCATCACATGTTGCCCTCACTCGACCTCGACCCAGTCAAGACCATGATGGTGATCCTCGGCGGATCGGCCGTGCTCCTCACCGCCCTGGAAGGCGTGCTGATCGCCCGGGCCCGTGGGCCGCAGGCGTATGACTGGAAGGCGTTCTGGACCACCATCCGCATCAATGTGTGGCGCGCCATCGTCGAGTCCATCCCCATGGGCGTCGTGATTGGCGTGGCCTTGCCTTTCGGCGCCTGGGTCTACGAG
>NZ_JACMNS010000102.1 GCF_014378415.1 Aquabacterium sp. | reverse complement strand
GATCCGGATGGCGTGTAGACGGCGCAGCCAGCGGTAGCGGCGGCGAGAACAATAAGTGCTATGAGAGTTTTTATTTTTATACCTTCGATGTGGGGCGATTGAGTTTAAGCGAGAGGCCTAACGCCCACGGTAAGGGGCGATTATGCGCAGCATAATTGTCCCCTTGACCACCCAGTTAGGCCGCGGCGCGAAGGCATGGTTTTGCGCTTGCCATGTGTAAGCATGCTGAAAGCTATTGCGCACGGCAACCGCAAACCTTGACATGCGTTTTTACTCATTTGAGTTTGGCTAGGTGCTTTATGAGCAGTTGCTGGATGGCTTCTACGTTTTTGCGAAATTCATCAATTGCTTCGGCGGACGACGGGCCGGTGTACTCGGTCGAGCTTGCGTTTGTTGGCGACATTAGGATGCTGATTTGTTGATCAATTTCTTGGAAGTAAGGTATGCCTTCTGGAAGAAACGCCATGCAACCAACCAGCCATGTGCGCTCCTGCAAGGCGAGGGTGGCGGCCTTCCAGCCTGGAATTTCAAAGGCTTGAGCTAGGAACTCGTCATGAGACCTGCTGCGCAAGCCGAGGTTTACATGCTGTGCGATATCTAAGGCCAGTCTTCGTCGCTTCTCAAGTTCAAGAGCGACACCCTGTAAGCCATTGATTCTCCGATTTCTGGAGTCTCGCATGCCAGTTAAAAGGTGACCCAAAATGACGCCTCCGAGACCACCCACCAGGCCGATGCCGCCGCCAATTAAAACACTTCCCAGTTCGAGCGCCATTTAGTTCCTTGCGAGGCCTAACGCCCAAGTTAACTGGCAGCAACGTGCGCAGCACGTTGATGTCCAGTTGAACGCCCAGTTAGGCGCGGTGCAGATGCTAAAGCGGATGAAAACACGCCGAACTGCCGATGGATATTGATGTTTGGCTTATGCACTGCCGCGCCCCCTTGCATTGAATTCCAGAGATTCTGCCTGATGCTGGTGGACATGCGCAATGCTGATGCGGTGGGCAGCGCGCCGTAGGACACGCTGCCCACTTGGCGATGGCGAGTGGCACTTTGGCGCCGCTGATTGGTGAGCAGGCTGCCGCAGGGCAGACAGCCAGATTGAGCATGAACACTGAGCCCGGTAGCCTGCCGCATGAAAACAGACGCGCCAAACCTCAAGATGTGAGATGGCATGTGAGCGGCAAAGAAGGCGGCCGTGAACACGCGCGGTACTTGCGAATGGTGTTGCAGCCGAAGTGCTTGGCGTGACGAACGGCAGCAAGGACCGGTGCCCAAGATCAGTGATGGCGTTACCGCTTCCAGAGCGATGGCGTGCGCCAAAGGGCGTGTGCATTCACAACTTTGCTTGATGCTGAACCGTTGAAAATGCATGACCTGACTGGGGTGGACGAGAGGCCTAACGCTACAGGTAAGCCGCACCGGAGTGCGCAGCACGAAGGGAACCTACAAGCGAAGCTTGTAGGTGTCGGCTTGACCGAAAAGTTAGGCTGTGGCGCGAAGTGGAAGAGGATTTGAGCCCGCTTGCCCGTGCCGTGAATTTGATTGCGAACTGCATAGCTGCCCCCTGAGACCTATGTGCCGACCATTGTGCGGCGAGTTTTCAGCTCGGTAAGGAATTCAGTGGAATGGGTTTGCGGAGTACTCCGATGCGACTGAGATGCCAAGCCCAACCAAGAAATAAGCAATGCAACCAATGCCAGTCATAAACACCGTGGCCGCGAGTTCCTCGGCACGTTTGACTCGGTCTGTGCCCGCCCGTTGGAGTTTGTTCTGCGCTTGTTTAGACAGTACAAGGCCAGGAGCAAAGGCTGCGAGTCCAACGAGAGCGGCACCAACGACACCAATGGTGTATGGAAGAACAACGAAGCACGCCATCCCGATTGGGTACAAAGCGGCTGCGAAAGCGAGTGTGCCGGATACTTTGAATTCGGCGAGGATAGCGCGTTGTTGCCAGAGATTTAATGCAGAGCGCAAAGAGATCGCGATTACAAAAACCAGAAATACGATTCCCACTGGGTGATTCCTTTATACGAGTCAACTGGTTTTGTGCAACCAAAAGCCTAACGCAATGTAGACATCAGTGACATGTTGCCACGGATAGGCATAAGTGGCTGCATGCGGCCATTTATGGATAGATATGAAATCCACATGTAGCTACTTTTCGGTGATGCGTTCTCGGAGTTGAAGGCGGCGAGCGACCTTCAGCGGCATGCGCCAGACACCTGCCTGCTTGTCCCAGGTGGCGCCGGCCGCTCTGACCAAAGCCTGCAACTGGCCCTCTCGGTAGCCGATGCGTACCCCTACGATTTGTTCAGGCTTGGCGTTGATGGGCGCTTGATCAACGACCAGTTCAACCGTGGTGACGCGAGTGGTGCCCGTCGGGTCAATGCGGTGACGAACGCACACCAGTTGCTCGCCATAGCGGCGAGCAAGCTTGACAGCGCCCGGCTGCACAGGTGAGATTTTCTTGGCGACCCTGAAGTTTGTTATTTCGTTTTTCATCGATTGATTGGCCGTCTTCACCGCGTGAGCTCGGCTGGTTTATGTGACTTCAGCCAGTCTTTCAGCGCAGCATCCAGCCGGGCTTGCCACCCGACCCCTGTTTCTCGGAAAGGCTGGACCACATCGGGCGATAGCCGGATGGTGATGCGTTCTTTGATAGGAGCTTTCTGCGGCCCTCGGATGCGCAGCTTGGCCTGGAGTGCGGCAGGCAAGGCATCGGAAGCCGCCTGCATTTGCTTGACGTCAGCCAGGGAGAGTTCCCGGACTTCGCCGTCGTGATCAATCAGGGGCTTGGACTTTGGCATGACGGCTTACCTCACGAGAGTTGGCTTTGCGAAAGCTGATGACGCGGATGCCATCGGACGTCTCGGCGAAGCACAAGACGTGCAAACGTCCATGAAGAAAGCTAAGGGCCACATGGCGTTTTTCGCTGTAGTCAAAGCGTGCATCGACTTGGACCAATGCGGACTCGAATTTGAAGTCGGCCACCTGATCGAAAGAAAGCCCACGCTCTTCGATGTTGCGCTGGTTCTTGGCATGGTCATAGGTTATGAGCGGCACTTGATTGTATGCACAATAAAATTGATTTGGCAACGCCTGTTGGGAGGCCTCGCACCCAGTGTCGCCGTGAGCACCTGGGCCACGCGATCCCCCGCGAGGGGGATGGGCAGTGATGATCAGGGTGTGCAAAATACTGTATGCATAAACAGTTATTTCTCAAATGATGCATCCAGAAGATGCCATCAAAGCCTCGCCGCCTCCCTTGCAATCGAACAGGCTGCTTGACCAGGTCCGCGAGCGCTTGCGGTATCTCCACTACAGCATCCGCACTGAAGAGGCCTACCTGCATTGGATCCGGGGCTTCATCCATTTCCACGACAAGCGCCACCCCCGCGATTTGCGTTTGGAGCAGATCGAGGCTTACCTGTCGTGGTTGGCCAACGAGCGGCGAGTGGCCGCGTCCACCCACAAGCAGGCGCTGTCGGCTTTGATTTTTTTATACCAGCAGGTATTGGGGTTGGACTTCCCCTGGCTGAAAGACATCGGTCGGCCCAGGAGTGTTCGGCGCTTGCCCGTGGTCATGTCGCCACAAGAGGTTGCACGCGTGCTGGAGGCGTTGGATGAGCAGCACCGCGTGATCGGCCAGTTGCTGTATGGCACCGGCATGCGTCTGATGGAGGGGCTGCGGTTGCGCGTCAAGGACGTGGATTTTCAGCACCAAACCATCGTGGTCCGCGAAGGCAAAGGCGGCAAGGACCGAGCGGTGATGTTGCCCGCGAAGTTGGTACAGGCGCTGTCCAAGCAGATGAGCCATGCCAAGTTATTTTGGCAGGACGACCGGCAGACCGGCGTGGAGGGCGTTTTCTTGCCCGGAGCGCTGGACCGCAAGAACCCCAAGGCCGGGTTGACCTGGGGTTGGCAGTGGGTCTTTCCGATGGCACAACTCTCCATTGACCCGCGCACCGGCTTGCGCCGCAGGCACCATGTTCAGGATCAATCCTTTCAGCGCGCTTTCAAAAAAGCGGTGAACCTGGCGGGCATCGACAAACCTGCCACACCGCACACGCTGCGCCACTCTTTCGCCACGCATCTTTTGCAGGCCAAGTATGACATCCGCACCGTGCAAGAGTTGCTGGGCCACAGCGACGTCAGCACGACCATGATCTACACGCACGTGATCAAGGTCGGTGGGGCAGGGGTGCTGAGCCCCCTGGATGCACTGCTCAAATGAAAGAAGCCCGCCCAGGTGGCCCGGGCGGGCTTCTTCTTTGAACAAGGCATGCTAAAAGCCTTGTTTGCTCAAACTCAGGCAGCAGCCACGGTCTTGGCCTTGTCAGCGTACTCGGTGATCTGGTCAAAGTTCAGGTACTTGTAGATCTGGGCGCTGGACGCATCCAGCACGCCCACGCCTTCCATGTACTCGGCCTTGGTCGGGATGCGGCCCAGGCGTGAGCAGATGGCGGCCAGTTCGGCCGAGCCCAGGTACACGTTCGAGTTCTTGCCCAAACGGTTGGGGAAGTTGCGCGTGCTGGTCGAGAACACGGTGGCGCCTTCCTTGACTTGAGCCTGGTTGCCCATGCACAGCGAGCAGCCAGGCATTTCCATGCGGGCGCCAGCGCTGCCCAGAACGCCGTAGTGGCCCTCTTCGGTCAACTGCTGAGCGTCCATCTTGGTGGGCGGGGCCACCCACAGCTTGACGGGGATGTCGCGCATGCCCTCTAAAAGCTTGGAGGCTGCGCGGAAGTGGCCGATGTTGGTCATGCACGAACCGATGAACACTTCGTCGATCACGGCGCCAGCCACGTCCGACAGCGTCTTCACGTCATCGGGGTCGTTGGGGCAGGCCAGGATGGGTTCGTGGATGTCGGCCAGGTCAATCTCGATCACGGCGGCGTATTCAGCGTCGGCGTCACCCTTCATCAACTGAGGATCAGCCAGCCAGGCTTCTTGCGCGGCGATGCGGCGTTGCAGCGTGCGGGCATCTTCATAGCCGTTGGCGATCATGTTCTTCATCAGCGTGATGTTGCTGTTGAGGTACTCGGCGATCGGCTCTTTGTTCAGGTGCACGGTGCAGCCAGCGGCAGAGCGCTCAGCCGATGCGTCAGACAGCTCGAATGCTTGCTCGACCTTCAGGTCTGGCAGGCCTTCGATCTCCAGGATGCGGCCCGAGAAGATGTTCTTCTTGCCTTGCTTGGCCACGGTCAGCAAGCCAGCCTTGATGGCGTACAGGGGGATGGCGTTGACCAGGTCACGCAAGGTGATGCCGGGCTGCATCTTGGTGCCCTTGAAGCGCACCAGCACGGACTCGGGCATGTCCAGGGGCATGACGCCCGTGGCAGCGGCGAAAGCCACCAGGCCGGAGCCAGCCGGGAAACTGATGCCGATGGGGAAGCGGGTGTGCGAGTCGCCACCGGTGCCCACGGTGTCGGGCGTCAGCAGGCGGTTCAGCCAGCTGTGGATCACGCCGTCGCCAGGACGCAGCGACACGCCACCACGGGTGCTGATGAAGTCAGGCAACTCGTGGTGCATCTTCACGTCGACCGGCTTGGGGTAAGCGGCCGTGTGGCAGAACGATTGCATCACCAGGTCGGCGCTGAAGCCCAGGCAGGCCAGGTCTTTCAGCTCGTCGCGGGTCATGGGGCCGGTGGTGTCTTGCGAGCCGACCGAGGTCATCTTGGGTTCGCAGTAAGTGCCAGGGCGCACGCCGACTTGCTGGCCGTCGATGACGGGCAGGTTGCAGGCCTTGCCGACCATTTTCTGGGCCAGCGAGTAACCCTTGTGGGTGTCTTCGGGGTTCAGCGGCAGGCGGAACAGGGTGGAGGGTTCGAGGCCCAGCGCATCGCGTGCCTTGGCGGTCAGGCCACGGCCAATGATCAGGGGGATGCGGCCACCAGCGCGCACTTCGTCGAACAGCACGTCGGATTTGACCTTGAACTCGGCGATGACTTCGCCGTTCTTCAGGGCCTTGCCGGCGTAGGGCAGCAGCTCGACCACGTCGCCCATGTCCATTTGCGACACGTCGAGTTCGATGGGCAGGGCGCCGGCGTCTTCCATCGTGTTGTAGAAGATCGGGGCGATCTTGCTGCCCAGGCAGACGCCGCCGAAGCGCTTGTTGGGCACGAAGGGGATGTCTTCGCCGGTGAACCACAGCACGCTGTTGGTGGCCGATTTGCGGCTGGAGCCCGTGCCGACCACGTCGCCCACGTAGGCGACCAGGTTGCCCTTGGCGCGCAGGTCTTCGATGAACTTGATGGGGCCGCGCTTGCCGTCGTCTTCAGGCGTGATGCCTTCGCGCTTGTTCTTCAGCATGGCCAAAGCGTGCAGCGGGATGTCGGGGCGGCTCCAGGCGTCGGGGGCCGGGGAGAGGTCATCGGTGTTGGTCTCGCCAGTCACCTTGAGGATGCTGACGATGATGCTTTGGGGCACTTCGGGGCGCGAGGTGAACCATTCGGCGTCGGCCCAGCTTTGCATGACAGCCTTGGCGTGGGCGTTGCCCTTGTCCGCCTTTTCCTTCACATCATGGAAGGCGTCAAACATCAACAGGGTCTTCTTGAGGGCTTCACCGGCGATGGCGCCCATCAATGCGTCGTCCAACAATTCGACCAGAGGATGGATGTTGTAGCCGCCGAGCATGGTGCCCAGCAGTTCAGTGGCCTTTTCGCGGCTGATCAGCGCCGACTTTTCAGTGCCATGGGCCACGGCGGCCAGGTAAGAGGCCTTGACCTTGGCGGCGGCGTCGACACCAGCGGGGACGCGGTGCACGATCAGGTCCACCAGGGTGGCTTCTTCGCCAGCGGGCGGGTTCTTCAGCAGCTCGATGACTTCGCCGGTTTGCTGGGCGGTCAGAGGCAGGGGGGGAATGCCCAGCGCGGCGCGCTCGGCAGTGTGTTGGCGGTAGGCTTGCAACATGGTGTGACCTTCTTGGGATCTTGGATGCTCGAGGCTCGGGCGTCGAAAAACGGAATGCGGGCAATGGCAACTTGCACCTGGGCAAGGCACAAGCAATTTCCGCGCAGACCGCTATTTTCGCCCAGGAATGGGGTTCATGTCACCCTCAGATCACCTGCAAATCAATGGATTTGGTGCGAAATGGGGTGAATGAGAATGACTTACTTTGGTGCGCTGGCCGCATCGGGGGCCGGCGTGTCGAACACCGATTTGGGCGGGTTCTTGCGCAACTCTTCTTCGGCGGCGCGTTGCACTTCATGCACGCAACCGTCCACCATGCGGTGGCCAGTTTTGACGTTCAGCAGCATGGATTTGGTCAGGATCTGGATCACCAGGACGGTGTCTTTGGTGTCTTCCAGGCGGACGGCACCGGTGCTGGACAACACGGGCTTGACCACCCAGGTCTGCTTGTCTTGGCGGATGTTGAAGTAGCCACGGTTGGTGTCGTTGGCGTCAATCAGCAGTTTTTTGCTGAACTCGCACTCGTAGCGGCCGATCAGCACGCGGCTGGCGGCGGCCAATTGTTCGGGCGATGCTTCGGGCAAGGGCACGAATTTTTCGGCCACGGCGCCCTTTTTGGCGGGCTTGGCCTTGGCTTTGACTTTGGCTTTGACTTTGGCCGCGGGTTGGGTCGCGGTTTCGGTGGCGGCGTGCGCCTGTGAGCTGAAGGCGCCCGCCGTCATGCCCAGCAGGATGCCCACGGTGATGGCCGCGGTGCGGATGCGGCGGGTACGCTTGTTTTGGAGACTCATTTGAATGGGGGTTCCGATCACGGGCGTTGGTCAGGAGGCGGATTGGAGGCTGATCTTGCCACCAATCCGCCCGGCCATTTGTTAGAAAAAGTCGCCCGGCACGCGGACCCAGCCTTCCATCAGCACCCGGGCGCTGCGGCTCATGACGGCTTTTTTCACGGTCCATTCGCCATTGACCTGGGTGGCTTCGGCGCCCACGCGCAGGGTGCCCGAGGGGTGGCCGAAGCGAACGGCACTGCGGGCGCCGCCGCCAGCGGCCAAGTTCACCAGCGTGCCGGGGATGGCGGCGGCGGTGCCGATGGCGACCGCGGCCGTACCCATCATGGCGTGGTGCAGCTTGCCCATCGACATGGCCCGCACCAGCAGGTCGATGTCGCCTTCGGCCACGGGCTTTCCGCTGGATGAGACGTAGGCTTTGGGCTTGGCCACGAAGGCGACCTTGGGCGTGTGCTGGCGCTTGGCGGCCTCGGACACGTCCTTGATCAGGCCCATGCGCAGGGCGCCGTGGGCGCGGATGGCCTCAAATCGCTCAAGGGCCTTGGCGTCGCCGTTGATGGCGTCTTGCAACTCGGTGCCGGTGTAGCCGATGTCCTCGGCGTTCACGAAGATGGTGGGGATGCCGGCGTTGATCATGGTGACCTTGAGGGTGCCGCCTTTGACGACATCCTCGGGCACGTCCAGGTCATCGACCAGGTTGCCGGTGGGGAACATGGCGCCACCCGCGCCGTCTTCGCCTTCATCGGCCGGGTCCAGGAATTCGAGTTGCACTTCGGCGGCCGGGAAGGTCACGCCGTCCAGCTCAAAGTCGCCGGTTTCCTGCACTTCGCCGTTCGTGATGGGCACGTGGGCGACGATGGTTTTGCCGATGTTGGCTTGCCAGATGCGCACGGTGGCCATGCCGTTGGCGGGGATGCGGCTGGCATCGACCAGGCCGGCTTGGATGGCGAATGAGCCGACGGCGGCCGAGAGGTTGCCGCAGTTGCCGCTCCAATCGACGAAGGCCTTGTCGATGGAAACCTGGCCGAACAGGTAGTCGACATCGTGGTCGGCCTGACCGCTCTTGGACAGGATGACCGTCTTGGAGGTGCTGGACGTGGCGCCGCCCATGCCGTCGATTTGCTTGCCGTAGGGGTCGGGGCTGCCGATCACGCGCAGCAGCAACTGGTCGCGGGCGTTGCCCGGCACTTGCGCCGAGGCCGGCAGGTCTTGCAGGCGGAAGAACACGCCTTTGCTGGTGCCGCCACGGATGTAGGTGGCGGGGACTTTGATTTGGGGGGCGTGGGGCATCGTGCTTCTTTCAATGCAGCGGTGGGCAGTGCGCCACCTTGAATCGGGCGGCCAGTTCGGCCAGGCGCTTGTCGAGTGTCCAGAGCAGGGCTCCAGGGGTCAAAAGGGTCGAGGCGAGCAGGCTCATGTCCACGAGGCCGCAGCCCAGGCCGTACAACTGTTCGCGGTCCACAAAGGCCATGACCTCGCGCAAGTTGGCTTGCTGGGTGGCTTGCAGCAAGCTCAGGTCGGACAAGGTTCGTGCTCGTTCTGGGGGCGTGCCGCAGGCCATTTCACCCAGGACCATGGGGTGCATCAGGGCTTGGTCGGCCGCCAGCAAGCTCACGAGTACCGTGTTGCGTTGGCGAAAGTGCGCCACCCAGACCGAGGTGTCGACCAGGACACCGCTCACAGCGCTACTCATGTTGCCAAAGGGCCTCGCTGGCGGGGGATGTCTGCCATCTTGGGGCTGGCATCACCCAACGCGGCCAGGCGTTTGGCGGCCTGCACGCGAACAAAGGTTTTGATGGCCTCACGGAACAGGTCGGCCTTGTCCATGGCCGGATCGGCCATTTCCAGGGCTTTTTCGTACAGCTCGTCGTCGATGGTGACGGTGGTTCTCATGGCATCCTCGCGTCAATTTTGATGCTATTTGACATCAAAATTGACGCTGCCGCAAGGTTGGGCGACGTTCAAGCTGCCTTGGTGGAGGCCAGGAAATCCTGCGCAAAGCGTTGCAACACGCCGCCTGCTTCGTAGACCGAGACCTCTTCCGCCGTGTCCAGGCGGCAGGTCATGGGCACCTTGACCACGTCACCATTCTTGCGGTTGATGACCAGGATCAGGTCTGCGCGGGGTGTGCGCTCACCTTCAACATCATAGGTTTCGGTGCCATCAAGGTTCAGGCTCAAGCGGTTGGTGCCTGGCTTGAACTCCAAGGGCATCACGCCCATGCCGATCAGGTTGGTGCGGTGGATGCGCTCGAAGCCTTCGGCCGCGATGGCTTCGACACCCGCCAGGCGAACGCCCTTGGCAGCCCAGTCGCGCGAAGAGCCCTGGCCGTAATCGGCACCGGCCACGATGATCAGCGGTTGCTTGCGGTCCAGGTAGGTTTCCATGGCCTCCCACATGCGCACCACTTGGCCTTCGGGCTCGATGCGGGCCAGCGAGCCGGCCTTCACCTTGCCGTCGGCGTCAACCACCATTTCGTTTTTCAACGTGGGGTTGGCGAAGGTGGCGCGCATGGCGGTCAGGTGGTCACCGCGGTGGGTGGCGTAAGAGTTGAAGTCCTCTTCCGGCAAACCCATTTTGTGCAGGTATTCACCGGCGGCCGAGTTCATCATGATCGCGTTGGACGGCGACAGGTGGTCGGTGGTGATGTTGTCCGGCAGGATGGCCAACGGGCGCATGCCCTTCAGCGTTCGCGGGTTGGCGGCCAGGGCGCCCACGCCTTCGGTGTCCCAATAAGGCGGGCGGCGGATGTAGGTGCTTTGCGGGCGCCAGTTGTACAGCGGGTCGACCTTGGTGCCAGCATCCAGCTGAATCGCGAACATCGGCTCGTAGACCTTGCGGAACTGCTCGGGCTTCACTGAAGACTTGACGATGGCGTCGATCTCTTCGTCTGACGGCCAGATGTCTTTCAGGCGGATTTCTTTCCCATCAACCACACCCAGCACGTCGCGCTCGATGTCGAAGCGGATGGTGCCGGCAATCGCATAAGCCACGACCAGCGGGGGCGAGGCCAGGAAGGCCTGCTTGGCATAGGGGTGGATGCGGCCATCGAAATTGCGGTTGCCCGACAGCACAGCGGTGGCGTAGAGGTCACGGTCAATGATCTCTTTCTGGATGACCGGATCAAGCGCGCCCGACATGCCGTTGCAGGTGGTGCAGGCAAAGCCCACGATGCCGAAGCCGAGCTTTTCGAGGTCTTGCAGAAGGCCAGCTTCGTTCAGGTACAGCTCGACCGTTTTGGAGCCAGGGGCCAGCGATGACTTCACCCAAGGCTTGCGCGTGAGGCCCAGTTGGTTGGCGTTGCGCGCCAGCAGGGCGGCCGCGATCACGTTGCGCGGGTTGGAGGTGTTGGTGCAACTGGTGATGGCGGCAATGATCACGGCGCCATCGGGCATCGTGCCTTCACCCTCAAGAGGCATGCTCCACGGGCCGTTGATGCCCTTGGCCGCCATGTCGGTGGTGGCCACGCGAGCGTGCGGGTTCGAGGGGCCGGCCATGTTGCGCACCACGCTCGACAAGTCGAAGCTCAGGGTGCGTTCGTAGACGGCGTCCTTCAAGGTGTCGGACCACAGGCCGCCGACCTTGGCGTAGGTCTCGACCAGTTTGATCTGTTCGTCGGTGCGGCCGGTCAGGCGCAAATACTCGATGGTTTGCTCGTCGATGCTGAACATGGCGGCGGTGGCGCCGTACTCAGGGGCCATGTTCGAGATCGTGGCGCGGTCGCCCAGGGTCAGGCTGGGCACGCCTTCGCCGTAGAACTCCAGGTAAGCGCCCACGACCTTGGCCTTGCGCAAGAACTCGGTCATGGCCAGCACCACGTCGGTGGCGGTGATGCCAGGCGGGCGCTTGCCCGTCAGGTTCACGCCCACGATCTCGGGCAGGCGCATCCACGAGGCGCGCCCCAGCATCACGTTCTCGGCTTCCAGGCCGCCCACGCCGATGGCGACCACGCCCAGCGCATCCACGTGCGGGGTGTGCGAATCGGTGCCGACGCAGGTGTCGGGGTAGGCCAGGCCCTTGTCGTTGTGGATGACGGGGGACATCTTCTCCAGATTGATCTGGTGCATGATCCCGTTCCCCGCGGGGATCACATCGACGTTGTCGAAGGCCAGCTTGGTCCAGTTGATGAAGTGGAAGCGGTCTTCGTTGCGGCGATCTTCGATGTCGCGGTTCTTCTGGAAGGCATCGGGATCAAACCCGCCGCACTCCACGGCCAGCGAGTGATCCACGATCAACTGCACGGGCACCACGGGGTTCACCTTGGACGGGTCGCCACCCATGTCGGCGATGGCATCGCGCAAGCCTGCCAGGTCCACCAAGGCCGTTTGGCCCAGGATGTCGTGGCAGGCCACGCGCGCCGGAAACCACGGAAAGTCGTGGTCACGCAGGCGCTCGATCAATTGCGTCAGCGATTGCGTCAGGATGGCCGGGTCGGCCTTGCGCACCAGGTTCTCGGCGTGCACGCGCGAGGTGTAGGGCAGGGTGGCCCACGCACCGGGCTTGATCGCATCGACGGCTTCTCGCGCGTCGAAGTAATCCAGCTTGGTGCCGGGCAGATTCTTGCGGTAGGCGGTGTTCATGGGGAGGCTCACGCTCACTTGCGATCCTGGATCGGCACGAACTTCTGATCCTCGGGCCCGGTGTAGTTGGCCGAAGGACGGATGATCTTGCCGTCAATGCGTTGCTCGATCACGTGGGCTGACCAGCCGCTGGTGCGGGCGATCACGAACAGCGGCGTGAACATGGCGGTGGGCACGCCCATCATGTGATAGCTGACCGCGCTGAACCAGTCCAGGTTGGGGAACATCTTCTTGATTTCCCACATCACCGATTCCAGGCGCTCGGCGATGTCGTACATCTTCGTGTTCGACTGCTCCAGGCTCAGCTCGTGCGCCACTTGCTTGATGACCTTGTTGCGCGGGTCGCTCACGGTGTAGACGGGGTGACCGAAGCCGATCACGACTTCCTTCTTCTCGACGCGGGCGCGGATGTCGGCCTCAGCTTCATCGGGGGTGTCGTAGCGCTTCTGGATTTCAAACGCGACTTCGTTGGCGCCGCCGTGCTTGGGGCCGCGCAAAGCGCCAATGCCGCCGCCAATGGCCGAGAACATGTCCGAGCCCGTGCCCGCGACCACTCGCGAGGCGAAGGTCGAGGCGTTGAACTCGTGCTCGGCGTACAGGATCAGCGAGGTGTGCATGGCGCGAACCCAGCTGTCACGGGGCTTCACGCCATGCAGCAGGTGCAGGAAGTGCCCGCCGATCGAGTCATCATCGGTCTCAACCTCGATGCGCTTGCCGTTGTGGCTGTAGTGGTACCAGTACAGCAGCATCGAGCCCAGCGAGGCCATCAGCTTGTCGGCGATGTCGCGGGCGCCGGGGTGGTTGTGGTCGTCCTTCTCGGGCGACAGGCAGCCCAGCACGGACACGCCGGTGCGCATCACGTCCATCGGGTGGGCGGACGGGGGCAGTTGCTCCAGCGCGGTCTTCAGGCCGGCGGGGATGCCGCGCAGCGACTTCAGCTTGGTCTTGTAGAAGGCCAGTTCGGCGCGGGTGGGCAGCTTGCCGTGCACCAGCAGGTAGGCGATTTCTTCGAACTCGCTGGTCTGGGCCAGGTCGAGGATGTCGTAGCCACGGTAAGCCAGGTCGTTGCCGGTGCGGCCCACGGTGCACAGGGCAGTGTTGCCTGCGGTGGTGCCGGACAAGGCCACGGACTTCTTGGGTTTGAAGCCGGGGGTGGTGGTCTCTGGGGTGGCGCTCATGCGTTTTCTCTCCTAAAACGGATGCAGGGAATCGATCGGGTTATTTTTTGGCGGCGAACAGGGCGTCCAGCTTGCCCTCGAACGCGTGATAGCCAATGCGGTCGTACAACTCTTCACGCGTCTGCATGATGTCCACCACATTCTTCTGGTGGCCGTCACGGCGAATGGCAGTGTAGACCGCCTCGGCAGCCTTGTTCATGGCGCGGAAGGCGCTCAGCGGGTAGAGCACCATGCCCACATTCACGCTGCGCAATTCATCGACCGTGAACAGCGGCGTCTGGCCGAATTCGGTGATGTTGGCCAGCACGGGCACGTTCAGGGCGTCCACGAATCTTTTGTAGGTGGGCAGATCGTAGGCGGCTTCCACAAAGATGGCATCGGCACCGGCTTCCACGCACTTGATCGCGCGCTCAATGGCCGCATCAACCCCGTGCACCTGGATGGCGTCGGTGCGGGCGATGATGAAGAAGTCGGGGTCGGTTTTGGCATCGACGGCGGCCTTGACGCGGTCCACCATCTCTTCAGTCGAGACGATTTCTTTGCCGGGGCGGTGGCCGCAGCGCTTGGCGCCCACTTGATCCTCCAGGTGGCAGGCAGCCGCGCCCGCCTTGATCAGGCTCTTGATGGTGCGGGCCATGTTGAAGGCACTGGGGCCGAAGCCGGTGTCGATGTCGACCAGCAGGGGCACATCGCACACGTCGGTGATGCGGCGCACGTCGGTCAGCACGTCGTCCAGGTTGTTGATGCCCAGGTCGGGCAGGCCCAGCGAGCCCGCGGCCACACCGCCACCTGACAAATAGATGGCGCGGTAACCCGCCCGTTTGGCCAGCAAAGCGTGGTTGGCGTTGATGGCGCCAATGATTTGCAGCGGAGATTCGTCTTTCAGTGCTTGGCGAAAGCGTTGGCCAGGGGTCGTGAGGGACATGTCAGTTCTCCAACTTGGGAAGCAGGTTTCAGCGGGGATGCTCAATGTTTGCAACGCTTGTGCCAGGTGGCCTTGTCAGGGCGCAGCTTGGGCCTCAGGCCGCCAAGTGCTTGATTTTATT
Organism: Aquabacterium sp.; assembly: GCF_014378415.1. Classification (GTDB taxonomy): domain Bacteria; phylum Pseudomonadota; class Gammaproteobacteria; order Burkholderiales; family Burkholderiaceae_C; genus Aquabacterium. The sequence continues at coordinate 12,780 of NZ_JACMNS010000102.1, read as the reverse complement.
CGCCAAGGCGGTGTTCGGCTTGCTGGTTTTTGTGCCTTTTTACACCGACAACGTTTCATCCGTGGAACAATGCAACATCATGGATGAAACGCGTTGAACCCCATCATGCCCACCTCCTATGTCATTTCTCCGACCCGGGGCGGCTTGCCGCAGATTGTGGCGGTGGGCTTTCGCCGCATCAACAAGATGCTGCAAGAGGTGGCGCCCGAGTTCGCGGGCCAGGCCACCGTTGAGGTGCTGGACGTGGGCTTTGAAGAAGCCGTGGCCCGGGTGAAGGCTTTGCACGCACTCAGGTCCATTGACGTGGTCGTGGCGGCGGGCTCCAACGGCGGCTATTTGCGCCAGCACCTTGACATGCCCGTCGTGCTGGTCAAGGTGGGTGGCTTCGACCTGATGCAGGCCATGACGCGCGCCAAGCGGCTGTCGTCACGCGTCGGTTTGGTGACCTACGAGGGCATGGCGCCCGACATGGCGCCGTTCAGCGAGCTGTTCGAGCTGACGGTGGAGCAGCGAAGTTACCGCACCGAGGAAGAAGCGCTGAGCTGCGTGCAGGCGCTCAAAAACCTGGGCGTGACCGTGCTGGTGGGTTCCGGCATGGTGGCCGACCTGGCTGATCAGTTGGGGCTGACTGGTGTGTTCTTGTATTCCGGCGATGCCGTGCGCGAAGCCCTGAACGATGCCTTGGAGGTGGCCCGTGCCTCGCGCATCGAGCTGGCCAAGCGCGAGCGGCTCAACACCATCCTGGCGCAACTCAGCGACGGCGTGATCGCGGTCGATCAGCAAGAACGCATTCAAACCCTGAACCCGGCCATGGCGCAATTGCTGGGCGTCTTGCCCGCGCAATGGCTGGGCCGCAAACTCAGTGAGCTCAGCCCGGATTTGAGCCTGCAAAGCACCTTGCGCCTGGCCACGCAAGAGTTGGAAAAGATCGAGCGCGTCAAAGGCAAGGCCTTGATCGTGAACCGCATGCCCATCATCGAGCAAGGCGTGTTGACCGGCGCGGTGCTCAGCTGCCAGGACCCCATCTCCATCCAGCGCGTGGACCGTCACATCCGCACGCGCATCAAGCCGGAGGCGCCCGGCACCCGCTATCAGCTGGACCAGTTTCTAGGGCAGAGCGCGGCGATCGAGCGCATCCGCCAGCTGGCCCGCCGTTGCGCCGGTAGCCAGGCCACGGTGCTGCTGATGGGTGAAAGCGGCACCGGCAAGGAGTTGATCGCCCAGGGCATCCACATGGCCAGCGACCGCCGCGAGCTGCCTTTCGTGGCCGTGAACTGCGCGGCGGTGTCCGAGTCCCTGCTGGAAAGCGAGCTGTTCGGCTACGAAGAAGGCGCCTTCACCGGTGCCCGGCGTGGCGGCAAAATCGGCCTGTTCGAAGCCGCGCACAAGGGCACCATTTTTCTGGACGAGGTGGGCGAGATGCCCGTGTCACTGCAGACTCGCCTGCTGCGGGTGCTGCAAGAGCGCGAGGTGCTGCGCGTGGGCGCCATCGAACCTACGCCCGTCAATGTGCGCGTGATCGCCGCCACCCACCGCGACCTGATGGCGCACGTCGAGCGCGGCCTGTTCCGCCTGGACCTGTTCTACCGCCTGAACATCCTGCGGATCGACATCCCCCCCTTGCGCGACCGCCTGGACGACCTGTTGCCCATTGCCCTGGCGCTGCACCGGCAGGTCTGCGCCAGGCTGAGGCTCGATGTCGAGCGCACTCGCCCCTTGATCGACGCGCTGGTTGAGCAAGCCGCGCCATACGATTGGCCCGGCAACGTGCGCGAGCTGGAGAACATCGTCGAGCGGATGATGGCCTACGCCGAAACCGCCCAGGTGCGCATGACGCAGGAGGCCGCTGCCGCTTTTGTTCAGGCCACGGCACCCGAGCTGTTGGCATCGGTGCCGATGGGCACATTGCCGCCCTTGAAGGCGCGCCAGGCCGAGACGGAGCGTGCCGAAATTCTGCGTGTGCTGGCCGAATGCAGCGGCGACCGCGCCCAGGCCAGCGCGCGCTTGGGCATCAGCCGCACCACCCTGTGGCGCAAACTCAAGCCCTGAAGCGGCCCACCCCTGGCAAAATGGGCGGCTGCCCCCTCTGTATCCACCATGTCCCTTGCCAAGCCCTTGCGCGTGCTGTCCGTCATCCCCCCGATGACGCAACTGAACACGCCTTACCCATCGACCGCCTACCTGACGGGCTTCTTGCGTTCTCGCGGGGTAGATGCCGTGCAGGAGGACCTGGCGCTGGCCCTGGTGCTGGCCCTGTTCTCGCGCGAAGGCCTGCCGGGCATCCACGCGTGTGTTCAGGTCGTGCCCGAGGCCAAGCGCACCAAGGCGCTGCGGTCGTTTGATGCGCAGTTCGAGCGCTACCTGTCCACCATGGCGCCCACCATCGCTTTTTTGCAGGGCCGGGACGCCACGCTGGCGCACCGCATCAACACCCGCCATTTCCTGCCCGAGGGGCCGCGTTTCGCTTCGCTCGACGTCTACATCGACGAAGACGGTGGCGACCCGTTGGCCTGGGCGTTTGGCGCCCTGGGTTTGCAAGACCGCGCCCGCCACCTCGCTACCTTGTATTTGAACGACCTGGCTGACGTGCTGCGCGACGCGGTCGATCCTCGTTTCGAGTTCGTGCGCTATGCCGAATCGCTGGCCCAAAGCCAGGCCACCTTCGAGCCCTTGCACCAGGCCTTGCAGGCGCCGCTCAACCTGGTCGACACCACCTTGCAGCGCCTGACCCTGGCCGCCATCGAACGCCACGAGCCCGATGTGGTGCTGATCTCCGTGCCATTCCCGGGCGCGGTGTACGCCGCCTTCCGCATGGCGCAGACCATCAAGGCCGCGCGGCCCGGCATCAAGCTGGCCTTGGGCGGGGGCTTCGTCAACACCGAGTTGCGCGAGCTGAGCGAACCCCGTGTGTTCGACTACTTCGACTTCGTCACGTTGGACGCCGGCGAGCGCCCCTTGCTGGCTTTGCTCGATCACATTCAAGGCCAGCGTTCAGCCCAGCGCCTGTCGCGCACCTTTGTGCGAGACCTTGAGAGCGGCCAGGTCCGCTACATGAACATGGCCGAGCCCGACGTGCCTTTCGCCGAGGTCGGCACGCCCACCTGGGATGGCCTGGCCCTGGACCGCTACCTGTCCTTGCTGGACATGCTCAACCCCATGAACCGCTTGTGGTCCGATGGTCGCTGGAACAAACTGACCATCGCCCATGGTTGCTACTGGAAGAAGTGCAGCTTCTGCGATGTCAGTCTGGACTACATCTCGCGCTACGAAACCACCACGGCGGAAATGCTGGTCGATCGCATCGAGGCCATCGTCCAAGAGACTGGCCAGACCGGCTTCCATTTCGTGGACGAGGCCGCCCCGCCCAAGATGCTCAAGGCGCTCGCGCACGAGTTGATCAAGCGGCAGTTGTCCATCTCATGGTGGGGCAACATCCGCTTCGAAAAATCCTTCAGCCCTGAGCTGTGCCAACTGTTGGCCGACAGCGGCTGCATCGCCATTTCGGGTGGCCTGGAAGTGGCCTCTGATCGCCTGCTCACCTTGATGAAAAAAGGCGTGTCGGTGGAGCAGGTGGCGCGTGTCACCCAAGGCTTCACCGACGCGGGCATCCTGGTCCACGCCTACCTGATGTACGGCTTCCCCACGCAGACGGTGCAGGACACTGTCGATGCCTTGGAGTACGTGCGTCAACTCTTTGCCAACGGCTGCATCCAGTCGGGCTTCTTCCACCGTTTTGCCTGCACGGTGCACTCGCCCGTGGGCCAGAACCCTCAGGAATACGGCGTCAAGCTGCAAGCCTTGCCGCCCACCACCTTCGCCAAGAACGACATCGCCTTCATCGACCCCACGGGGGTTGACCACGATGTGCTCGGTGTCGGTCTGAAAAAAGCCATCTATAACTTCATGCACGGCATCGGCCTGGAAGAAGACGTGCGCACCTGGTTCAAGGGCAAAGTGCCGCGAACGACGGTGGCACCTCACCGCATTGAGCGGGCCTTGGCCAACCAGAAATGAGCAGGCAAGTCTGGCTTCGGGTGTGTCTCGTCAACGCATGCGAAGAACTGGGCGTCTTGTTTTGGCAGCGCGGGGCGGGGATGAGGCGGTCTCCGGCGGGGCGCCTGGCTTGGTGCTGAGAAGCGGAGTGCCGAGGTGGGCACGCGACAGCGTGCATCGTCATCTGACTGGCCGTGGTTGTTTGAACGAAGCGGATGCAATCCTCGCAGTGAGTTCCACGGCCCCACCTTGGCACGAGCATCGCAAGGCAGTCCCGCTAACAGCGGGACCACCAAGCTGAAGCCCTGCCGGAGACCGCCCCAGCCCGCGCCCCGCGCTGCCAGAACAAAGCCACTAACCAAAAAACGCCGCCTCAATCTCCGCAGGCAATGGCTGCCCCGTCAACCAAGCCCGCTCCAGCACATGCCAATAGTGCCGATAACTGGCCCGATCGTGCAAAACGCTGCGGTACGACGTGGGCGCCCAATGCGCCTGCTGAGCAGCCGTCAAAATGGCCACCGCATCATCCACCTCGGCCGCCACCGGCGCAAACGCGTCCACGATCACCGGGATCTGGTCCGGGTGGATGCTCCACATGCGCGTGTAGCCCAACTCACGCGAAGCACGCCCCGCGGCCACCCCCAATGCCCGAGCATCCTTGAACTCGGTGACCACGCAATGGGACGGCGTGATGCGCGCGGCATGGCAAGCGGCGGCAATCTCCAGCTTGGCGCGCAGCACCAGCGGATGGTGGAACTGGCCCTGCGCACTCATGGCCGAAGCCGGGACGGCGCCCCGGTGCTCCGACACAAAATCCATCAGCCCGAAAGACAGCGACTCCACCCCCGGCAAGGCAGCAATGGCCGCCACCTCTTGCAGCGCGTGGTGCGTCTCGATCAGCACATGCACCGGCACGATGTGGCCAACACCGTGCTTCAGGCGCGCCGCCTTGATGGCCTCGACCGCTCGCTTCGTTTCCTCCTCGCCCGCCACCTTGGGCACCATCAGGTAGGCCAGCCGAGGGCCCGCCTGCTGGATCAGTGTCTGGATGTCGTCCTCGAAGCGCGGGTGGCTGGGCGCATGAACCCGCGCGCCGACGCGTCCGCAGGCATTGGCCGGGCTGTTGAGCAGTTCGGCCACCAGCAGCGCCTGTTCGTGCTCGCCGCCCACGGGGGCGCCGTCCTCCAGGTCCAGCGTCACGTCGAACACCGCTCGGCCATCGGTTTGTGAGGCCATGTCAGCCTGCAGCGCCAGGCTCTTGCGCATGCGGGCTTCAATGCCCGCGTAGTGGTCGCACACGGGCAGGTTGGGGGAGCGTTGCTCGGCACCAAACAAGGCCAGGCGTGGATGGATGGTGCTGAGTGTTGACAAGGCGGCGTCCTCTCTGCTCTTTGAAAACCAAGGCAATGCAAGCGCAGGCCCTCGGTCATTGTCCTCTTGTCGACCCAAGCCTTCAACTGGCAAACATTTTTTTCAAGGCGGCGCTTTCACGTAGGATGCTCTTACTCCATGAGCCAACCCACCTTCGACCACATCATCATCGGCGCTGGCACGGCCGGTTGCCTGCTGGCCAATCGCTTGTCCGCCGATCCCTCGCGCCGAGTCTTGCTGATTGAAGCCGGCGGCAAGGACGATTACCACTGGATCCACATCCCGGTGGGCTACCTGTACTGCATGGGCAACGCCCGCACCGACTGGCTCTACCGCACCGAGCCCGAGCCCGGCCTCAATGGCCGCAGCCTGGCCTATCCACGCGGCAAAACGCTGGGTGGCTCCTCCAGCATCAACGGCATGATCTACATGCGCGGCCAGGCCCGCGATTACGACCACTGGGCCGCACTCACTGGCGATGAAACCTGGCGCTGGGACCAGGTCCTGCCCTATTTCAAACAGCACGAAAACCACCACCAGGGGCTGGACGATCTGCACGGCGCCAGCGGCGAATGGCGGGTTGAAAAGCAGCGCTTGCGCTGGGACCTGCTGGACGCCATCGCCCTGGCCGCGCAGCAGGTCGGCATCCCCGCCACCCAGGATTTCAACCGTGGCTGCAACGAAGGCGTGGGCTACTTCGAAGTGAACCAACGCAAGGGCCTGCGCTGGAACGCGGCCAAAGCCTTCTTGCGCCCCACCTGTTACGACCGCCTCAACTTCGAGATGTGGACCCATGCCCAGGTCGCTCGGCTGGTGATCGAGGCACAGCCGGACGGCACGCAACGTTGCACGGGCGTGCAAGTCTGGAACGGCCACGAGATGGTCACCGCCGCAGCCAGCCGCGAGGTGATCCTGAGCGCCGGCAGCATCGGGTCCCCACAGATCCTGCAACTGTCGGGCATCGGCCCTGGCGAGTGTTTGCGCCAGCACGGCCTGCCCGTGCTGCACGAGTTGCCCGGTGTGGGCGCCAACCTGCAAGATCACCTGCAGATCCGCAGCGTGTTCAAGGTGACGGGTGCCAAGACCTTGAACACCATGCTCCAAAGCCATTGGGGCAAAGCCCGCATTGCCCTGGAATACGCGCTCAACCGCAGCGGCCCCATGAGCATGGCGCCCAGCCAGTTGGGTGCTTTCACGCGCAGTGATGCTTCGCAACCGCACCCCAACCTGCAGTACCACGTCCAGCCCTTGAGCCTGGACGCCTTCGGCCAGCCTTTGCATGATTTCGGTGCCTTCACCGCCAGCGTGTGCAACCTCAACCCCACCAGCCGGGGCACGGTGCGCCTCACCAGCCCTCGCTTCGAAGATGCCCCCGCCATCGCGCCCAACTATTTGAGCACCCCGCAAGACCGCCAAGTGGCGGCGGATTCACTGCGCTTGACTCGCCGCATCGTGGCCCAACCAGCCTTGGCCAAGTACCAACCTGCAGAGTGGAAGCCCGGCGTGCAGTTTGAATCCGACGAGGATTTGGCCCGTTTGGCCGGTGACATTGCCACCACCATCTTCCACCCGGTGGGCACCACCAAAATGGGGCGGGCCGACGACCCGATGGCGGTGGTGGACAGCCAGTTCAAAGTGATCGGCATGACCGGCCTGCGGGTGATCGACGCGGGCATAATCCCCACCATCACCAGCGGCAACCCCAATTCGCCCGTGTTGATGATGGCTGAGAAAGCCGCCGCTTTGATGGTGCGCGCGTGAGCCTGCACCGGGGTGCTCAAGGGCTACCGCTCGCTCGCTCGCGCGGCGGTTAAGTCAGGGCCGAGCCTTCAGAACCGCTCACGCTCCCGGTTTGCGAGCGTCACAAGGTGCATCGCATGTTGAACCTTCATCAGCTCAAATTGGGTCAGCGCTTGGGTTTGGGTTTTGGATTGCTGCTGCTATTGGCGGCCCTGATCGCCGGCGTGGGGTGGTTTCGCCTCGCGCATACGATCCGGGATGTCAATCACAGCAACGACGCGCAATCGCGGGCCACGGCGGCGCTCAAGTGGGAAAGCCTCACCTTGCTCAACGTCAATCGGACGCTGGCCATTGCCGAGTCAGGTGGCATCAAGGAAGTGAAAGATCATTTCGCGCCCCTGATCAAAGGCACGTCCGCTGACATCAGCGCGATTCAGAAAAGCCTGGAAGCCCTGGTCGACACGCCCGAGGTTAAAGCCCAATTCGACGACATCGCGGCCAAGCGCAAAGCCTACATTACAGCCCGCGATTCGATTTTTTCATTCCTGGAAATGGACGACCCGGGGGCCAAGGACGCCTTGAAAAGCGAGCTCCTGCCCGCCGCCGCCCGTTACATCACGGCCATCAACGGCTACCAGACCGTGCAGCGCCAGATCGCCGATGAGCAGTCAGTCTTGGCGCGCCAGCGTGTGTCGCGGGCGCAGATGCTGCTGTTGGCCCTGGCCGCGGTCAGCCTGGTGATCGGCGTGGCCTGCGCCTGGGTCATAACCCGCTCGGTGACGGGGCCTTTGCACCAGGTGGTGTCGGCCACCAAGGTCATTGCCAGCGGCGACTTGTCCCAGCGCGTCACCATGGATGGGCGCGATGAATTGTCCGAGCTGTGCCGCAGCCTGGAGGACATGCAGCAATCCTTGCGCAGCATCGTGGGCGAGGTGCGGCAATCCACCGACTCGATCCAGACCGCCAGCCAGGAAGTGGCCATGGGCAGCCAGGATCTCTCCAGCCGAACCGAGCAAGCCGCTGCCAGCCTGGAGGAAACCGCCTCCACCATGGAGCAGATCTCCGGCACCATCCGGCACACGGCCGATGCCGCCCGCACCGCCAACCAACTGGCGGGCGGGGCGGCGCAGGCGGCCACCAACGGCGGCAAGGTGGTGTCCCAAGTGGTGGCCACCATGGCCGAGATCACCCAAAGCTCCAAGCGCATCGTCGACATCATCAGCGTCATCGATGGCATTGCTTTTCAGACCAACATCCTGGCGCTGAACGCGGCGGTGGAAGCCGCCCGAGCGGGCGAGCAGGGCCGTGGCTTTGCCGTGGTGGCGGCTGAGGTGAGGGCGCTGGCCCAGCGCGCGGCCAGTGCGGCTGGCGAGATCAAGGTGCTGATCGGGGCATCCAGTGAGCGCGTGGAAGCTGGCGCCGCCTTGGTGAACCAGGCCGGCACCTCCATGGCCGCCATCGTTGATTCGGTGCAACGCGTGGCCGACATCATCGGCGAGATCACCTCTGCTTCCACCGAGCAATCCGAAGGCATCAGCCAGGTCAACACGGCGGTCTCTCAACTCGACAGCATGACCCAGCAAAACGCCGCCTTGGTCGAGGAGTCGGCCGCCGCGGCTGAAAGCCTCAAGGAACAGGCCGCCAAGCTAGCGTCGGTGGTGTCCGTGTTCCGCCTGTCCTGATCCAACTCTGGTGCAATCGAAGGCGAAAAAAAGCCGGCTGACCCGAAGGTCGCCGGCTTTTGTGTCAGCTGAAGCTCAACTGAAATGGATCACAGCAGGTGCTTGACGCCGTCTTGCTCGCCTTGCAGCTCGGCCAGGGTCTTGTTGATGCACTCTTGCGAGAAAGCATCAATGGGCAGGCCCTCGACCATCTTGTATTCGCCGCCTTCGCAGGTCACGGGGTAGCCAAACATGATGTCAGCCGGAATGCCATATTCGCCCTTGGAAGGGATGCCCATGGTGACCCACTTGCCATTGGTGCCCAAGGCCCAATCGCGCATGTGGTCGATGGCGGCGTTGGCAGCCGAAGCCGCCGACGACACGCCACGGGCGGCGATGATGGCCGCGCCACGCTTGCCCACGGTGGGCAGGAACACGTCGCTGTTCCACACCGCGTCGTTGATCATGTCCTTGACCGATTGGCCATCGATCGTGGCAAAGCGGTAGTCAGCGTACATGGTGGGCGAGTGGTTGCCCCACACGGCCAGCTTCTCGATCGAGGCCACGGGCTTGCCAGTCTTGGCGGCCAGTTGCGAGGCAGCGCGGTTGTGGTCCAGGCGCAGCATGGCGGTGAAGTTTTTGGCCGGCAAGTCCGGGGCCGACTTCATGGCGATGTAGGCGTTGGTGTTGGCGGGGTTGCCCACCACCAGCACGCGCACATTGCGCGAAGCGACGGCGTTCAGGGCCTTGCCTTGAGCCGTGAAAATCTGGGCGTTGGCGGCCAACAGGTCGGCGCGCTCCATGCCGGGGCCGCGGGGGCGTGCGCCGACCAACAAGGCGTAGTCGGTGTCCTTGAAGGCTTGCAGCGGATCGCTGTGGGCTTCGATGCCGGCCAGCAGAGGGAAGGCGCAGTCTTCGAGTTCCATGATCACGCCCTTCAGCGCGTTCTGAGCTTTCTCGTCAGCGATCTCCAGCAGTTGCAGGATCACGGGTTGATCTTTGCCCAGCATTTCGCCAGAGGCAATGCGGAACAGCAGGGCGTAGCCAATTTGACCAGCGGCGCCAGTGACGGCAACGCGAACGGGTGATTTGCTCATGTGCAACTCCGAAAGAAAAGAGGAGAGAAGTGGGGTAGTAACAACCCCCAAGTGTAGCGTCGTGCGCAGTCTAGGGGCAGTGTCGCGAATCGTCAATGCTCTTATGTCTTATATAAGACATCTTTCATCAGAGGGTGGACTAAAGCGGGGGCTTGTGGTGCAATCAACTCCCGTGAAAACCCATGCTGTAGTGGCCCCTTCCTTGCCTGCCTCTGGTGCCTCCGCCGAGCCGCCCTCTGTGGTCGCAGGCGAGGTGTCGGCGTCTGGCGTCGGATCGCCGTCATTCAGCCCGCTCTACCAGCAGATCAAGTCGCTCATTTTGCGCAGTCTGCAGGCCGGTGAATGGCGCCCCGGCGAGGCCATCCCCAGCGAAATCGAGTTGGCGGCCCGCTTCAAGGTCAGCCAGGGCACCGTGCGCAAGGCAGTCGATGAGCTGGCGTCCGAGCACCTGCTGTTGCGCCGCCAGGGCAAGGGCACCTATGTGGCCACCCACGCCGAAGAGCGCGTGCAATATCGTTTTCTGCGCCTCACGCCCGATCAGCCCGAGCATGCCGGCCCGGTTCAGCGTGAGTTCCTCGATTGCCGTCGCCTGCGCGCTCCGGCCGACATCGCCCGCCTGCTGCAGCTCAAGGCTGGTGACATGGTGGTTGAAGTGCGCCGCGTCATGCATTTCGCCGGCAAGCCGGTGGTGCTGGACGACATCTGGCTGCCCGGGCACCTGTTCAAGGGCCTGACGGCCGAGCGGCTGAGCGACTACAAAGGCCCGATGTACGGCCTGTTTGAAACTGAGTTTGGCGTGCGCATGATCCGTGCCGAAGAAAAGATTCGGGCCGTGGCTGCTGGCAATGTTGAGGCCGCTCTGCTCAATACCGCCGTGGGCGCACCGCTTTTGAGCGTAGAGCGCCTGTCCCACACGTACGATGATCAACCTGTTGAGTTGCGCCGCGGGCTCTACATGACCGAGTTCCACCACTATCGGAACGAATTGAATTAACCCCTTCGATGATGTGCAAGGGATTGCCCTTAAAATCGCCCATCCTTTGACTGTTCTTTGACGCAAGGCAGAAGCCTTCAGGAAAAATGGCTGACAACTCCAAAACCCCACGCCCCGTCTTCACGAACATTCATGTCACTGACATCGTCAGCTACAAATTGCCACCGGCCGGGATCGTCTCGATCCTGCACCGCATCAGTGGCGTCGTGATGTTTCTTCTGCTGCCGTTCATCGTCTGGATGTTTGATACCAGCGTGACCTCTGAGATCTCGTACGACGAGTTCAAATCCGTGTTCACGGCGGGCTCCGGCTGGTTGCCGGCCATCTTGGTCAATGTCATCACTTGGGGCCTGATCTGGGCCTACTTGCACCATTTCATCGCCGGTGTGCGCCATCTGCTGATGGACGCCAACCACCACTTGGTGAGCAAGCAGAGTGGTCACAACTCGGCCCTCGTGGTCCTGGCCCTGAGCGTCAGCCTGACGCTGATCCTGGGCGCCAAGCTGTTCGGCCTGTTCTGATTTCGACTGCGGATAATTAACACCATGTCTAAAAACTACGGTACCAAACGCGTCGTCGTCGGCGCGCACTACGGCCTGCGCGACTGGCTGGCGCAACGCGTCACGGCTGGCCTGATGGCGCTGTTCACAGTGGCGCTGCTGCTGCAGGTCATCTTTGGCGAACACATCAGCTACGAAAAATGGGCGGGCATCTTCTCGCACCAATGGATGAAGGTCCTGACCTTCGTGGTCATCCTGTCCCTGGCCTACCACGCCTGGGTCGGCATGCGCGACATCTGGATGGACTACATCAAACCCGTGGGCATCCGACTGAGCCTGCAAGTGTTCACCATCGTCTGGCTCGTGGGCTGCGCTGGTTGGGCCATCCAAGTGCTGTGGAGACTGTAAATAATGGCGATCGCAACTACTTCTTCTATTCCCACCCGCAAGTTTGACGTTGTCATCGTCGGAGCCGGCGGCTCTGGCATGCGTGCTTCCTTGCAGCTGTCCCTGGCCGGCCTGAACGTGGCCGTGCTGTCCAAAGTGTTCCCCACCCGTTCGCACACCGTGGCGGCGCAGGGCGGCATTGGTGCCTCGCTGGGCAACATGTCAGAAGACAACTGGCACTACCACTTCTACGACACCATCAAGGGCTCCGACTGGCTGGGCGACCAGGACGCCATCGAGTTCATGTGCCGTGAAGCCCCCAAGGTCGTGTACGAGCTCGAACACTTCGGCATGCCGTTTGACCGCAATGCCGATGGCACCATCTACCAGCGCCCCTTCGGTGGCCACACCGCCAACTACGGCGAAAAGCCCGTGCAACGCGCTTGCGCCGCCGCTGACCGCACTGGCCACGCGCTGTTGCACACGCTGTACCAGCAAAACATCAAGGCCCGCACCCAGTTCTTCGTCGAATGGATGGCGCTGGACCTCATCCGTGACTCCGAAGGCGATGCTGTCGGCGTGACCGCGCTTGAAATGGAAACCGGCGAGGTGCAGGTTCTGCACGCCAAGACCGTGCTGTTTGCCACAGGCGGCGCGGGTCGCATTTACCAAGCCTCGACCAACGCCTACATCAACACCGGTGACGGCCTGGGCATGGCGGCACGTGCGGGCATCCCGCTCGAAGACATGGAGTTCTGGCAGTTTCACCCCACCGGCGTCGCCGGTGCGGGCGTGTTGCTGACCGAAGGCTGCCGTGGCGAAGGTGCCATCCTGCGCAACAGCAATGGCGAACGCTTCATGGAGCGCTACGCCCCCACCCTGAAGGACCTGGCCCCGCGCGACTTCGTGTCCCGCTCCATGGACCAGGAAATCAAGGAAGGCCGAGGCTGCGGCCCCAACAAGGATTACATCCTGTTGGACATGACCCACCTGGGTGCCGAGACCATCCACAAGCGCCTGCCTTCGGTGCAAGAGAT
>NZ_JACMNS010000101.1 GCF_014378415.1 Aquabacterium sp. | reverse complement strand
GTCATGGACAAAGTCCTGGTCCACAAAGGCATGACGACTCTGGACGTCTTGGTCATTGGCCTGGTCGTAGTCGTCATCTTCGAAAGCATCCTCTCCGCCTTGCGTGCCTATGTGTTCAGCCACACCACCAGTCGTATCGACGTAGAGCTAGGAGCCCGCCTGTTCCGCCACCTGCTGGCCTTGCCCTTGGCCTACTTCCAGGCCCGCCGTGTCGGCGACTCGGTTGCCCGTGTGCGCGAGCTGGAAAACATCCGCAGCTTCTTAACCGGCAACGCCTTGACGGTAGTGCTCGACGTCTTCTTCTCCATCGTCTTCATCGCCGTCATGTTGATTTACAGCGTGCCCCTGACCCTGATCGTGCTTGTCAGCCTGCCGCTGTACTTTGGCCTCAGCCTGGCCGTCGTCCCCATCTTGCGCGCCCGCCTGGACAACAAGTTTGCCCGCGGCGCAGAAAACCAGGCCCTCTTGGTCGAAACTGTCAGCGCCATCCAGACCGTCAAGGCCACCGCATTGGAGCCCGCCTTTGGCAAACGCTGGGACAACCAGTTGGCTGCCTACGTAACCGCCAGCTTCAAAACCCAGAACCTTGCCACCGTGGCCCACGAAGCCGTCAACCTGATCGGCAAACTGGTCAATGCGGCCACCCTGTGGTACGGCGCCCATTTGGTCATGGACAACGAACTCTCGGTTGGCCAGTTCATCGCCTTCAACATGTTTGCCCAAAGGGTTAGCCAGCCCATCATGCGCATGGCCCAACTTTGGACCGATTTTCAACAGACAGGAATTTCTGTCGCTAGGTTGGGCGACATCCTCAACACCCACACCGAAGTACCCCCGACGAGCACAGCCCAACTTCCTCCGCTCAAAGGCCGCATCACGCTCGACAAAGTGGTTTTCAGCTACCGTCCCGATGCGCCACCCGTGCTTAAAGGCGTGGACCTGGACATACAAAGCGGTGAAGTCATCGGCATCGTAGGCCGTTCCGGCTCCGGCAAGAGCACGCTGACCAAGCTGGTGCAGCGCCTCTACAGCCCCCAAGGTGGCCGTGTGTTGGTAGACGGCATAGACATCAGCCTGATAGACGCCGCCCAACTGCGTCGCCAGGTCGGCATAGTCCTCCAAGAAAATTTACTCTTCAACCGCAGCGTGCGCGAGAACATCGCCATCACCGACCCTGCAGCCCCCATCGAAGCCGTGATGCGCGTGGCCATGCTGGCAGGGGCACACGATTTCATCAGCGAACTGCCCGAAGGCTACGACACCATGGTTGGCGAACAGGGCGCCAGCCTGTCGGGCGGCCAGCGCCAGCGCATCGCCATCGCGCGTGCTCTATTCAACAACCCCAAGGTCCTGATCTTTGACGAAGCCACCAGTGCGCTGGACTATGAGTCTGAGGCCATCATCCAGAGCAATATGCGCCTGATCTGCAATGGCCGCACCGTACTCATCATCGCCCACCGCCTGAGCGCTGTGCGCAATGCCAACCGCATCGTCGTCATGGACCAGGGCAACATCGTGAAAACCGGCACCCATGACCAACTGCTGGCCAAGCAAAGCGGCATCTACGCCCACCTGTGGCGCATGCAAGATGGCGTGCGGCCTAGCGGAACCGCAGCCGGCGATATGCCTGCAACCGTTAAACCCGAAGGCGCCGCAGCATGAGCACCAGCAAGCAACGCCACCCTGCCATCGAACTCCTTGCCCGCTACAAAGCCGTCTTCGGCGCAGCCTGGGCCTACCGCGCCGAACTGGCCGGCCCCAAACGCATGGCCGACGAAGTGGCATTCTTGCCTGCCGCTTTGAGTTTGGTCGAGACCCCGGTGCACCCCGCACCCCGGCGCTTTGCCTACGCCATCATGGTCCTGTTCGGCATCGCCCTGGTCTGGGCGTGTATTGGCACGGTGGACATCGTCGCCGTGGCCCCGGGCCGCATCATCGTCAGCGACCGCACCAAGGTTATCCAACCATTGGAAGCCAGTGTGGTGCGCAAGGTGCTGGTCAAAGACGGCGACCGCGTCCAGGCCGGCCAGGTGCTGGTGGAGCTGGACCCCACCATAGCCACCGCCGACAAGACCGCCGTGCAAGACCAGCTCACTGCTGCAGCGTCGGAAGTGATGCGCACCGGTGTCTTGCTTCAATTGCTATCGAATCAGAAGCAAGATAATCCCATTCTGCGAGGGCTAGAGGCCGATTTACCGAATGAGCTTTATGCCAAAACGGTTGCACCCAGCACCGGTACCACCACCATACCCTGGACCACCGCCGAACAAGCCGCAGCCCAGGCCCAACTGCTGGCCGAGTGGCAAGACATCAATGCCAAGCTGGCCAAGCTAGATGCCGAAGCCAGCCGCCGCAATGCCGAGATTGGCACCGTGCAGCAAACCGTAGCCAAGCTCAGCGCCACCGTGCCCATGGCGCAGACCCGTGAAGACGACTTCAAGAAACTGGTGGCTCAAGGCTTTGTGTCCAGCCACATGACCCAGGACAAGACCCGTGAGCGGGTGGAGTTGGAGCGGGACCTGTCCACCACCCAAGCCCGGCTGCTAGAAGCGCAATCAACATTGCGCGAGACCCAGCAAGCCCGCGTGGCCTTCCGCATGGAAACGCAAAGGCTACTCAATGACCGCCAGGCCCAAGCGGCGTCCAAACTGCAGCAACTGGCCCAGGATCAGACCAAGGCCGCCCAGCGTGAACGCCAAACCCAACTGATTGCGCCGGTAGCAGGCGTCATCCAGCAACTAGCCATCCATTCGGTGGGTGGTGTCGTCACATCAGCGCAGCCGTTGATGATTGTGGTGCCCGAGAGTGCGACTGTGACGGCCGAGATATCCATAGCCAACCAGGACATCGGCTTTGTGAATGCAGGCCAGAGTGCGGAGGTGAAGCTGGAGACCTTCTCGTACACCAAGTACGGCACGGTGACGGCAAACGTGGACATGGTGACTGCCGATGCGGTGACGGATGAAAAGAAGGGTTCGTACTACCCGGCCACGTTGACGCTGGCCAAGAGCGACATGCTGGTGGATGGCAAGCGGGTGCATATCAGCCCGGGGATGAACATCACGGCGGAGATCAAGACGGGGCAGAGAAGGATTATTGAGTATCTGTTGTCTGCGGTGCAGAGGGCGGGGAGTGAAAGTTTAAGGGAGCGGTGACAGATATGAACGGCATACATAGAAATGAAACATAGTAGGCAAGATGAGCAAGGAAATGGCAACGAATTACATGGGTTTTAGAGCTGGCTTTAGAAAGTCTGGAGGCCACCCTACCAATATTATTTTCAGTAGCGCGGAGGGAAGATTAACAACGAGGTGTATTTCCAATACATCGCGCGACATATGAAGGATTGAGATGCTCAAACGTATCATTGGATGGATTGCCATAGTGGCAACCGTGGCTTTAATTGGAAGCTGCACAAAAGTAGTTTTTCATTGGCCCCGGATTGAAATATTCCCAAGCCAATTCGCAGAAGATGCACATGTGAGATGGAAAGCAAATAAGGAAGGTGTAACGGATATTTCTGACATTGCTAGTCAGTATCTGAAACAAGGTATGGGCGTAACGGAGTGTCGGGTGATTTTCCAAGCGCTTGGGCTAAGCGAAACCTTCGTCAACAGCCCGACTGAACCACCATTGCCGCCAATCGCACCACTGTATGGCGTTTTGTTCTTGGAGGGCGGGCGATGGCCTTACTTTTTTGCAGAAGCATCGGCGGGCATTGAGGTCAAATTTTTGAATGGCCAATTGGTCGGCGTAGTCGCCTCGATTGGCTCAAACAGTATTTCTAGGAAATAACATGGCAACGATCCAAGTCGGATATCGTCAAATTGGCAATATCAATGGTCAGATATTCAATCACACGTATTTGGTCTATACGCCAGATTCCGGGCCACAAAAAATAATAGCAGGTGGGCCAGAAAAGGGTGCCAATGTAATTGCTGGGCAGTTGGGCTTGACCCTCTTTGGAGGGAAACTCGGCGTGGGGGAAAACGAATATAAGGCTGGCATCGGCCTTGAAGACTTCCCGGCGGCAGGTAAAACACACCACATGGAGCTGGTGGCAAGTGGAGGCGATCTATCGGGAGATTGGCAGCGAATTCGCGATGCCATGAAGCAGATAAATGATGAAGGCTATGCCTACCGGCCGGTCGACCAGAACAGCAATTCAGCTGTTAATGAAATGCTAAGCAGGGCCGGACTTCCCCTGCCACCGAGGCAATTTCCTCCATCGGACAACTACGCGCCTGGATCTGAGGCACCGCTTGTTCCATTCCCATACGAAGATCCAATGCACAATCAGCACTGGGAGCCTTCATTCGATCGTAGGGGCAACGGCTCATATAGAAATGGCGCCAGAACACGTCCGCCAATAAGCCGTGACCCACTGGCAATTGATATAGATGGCAATGGTGCAAATACTGTAGGCATATCCGCCAACCCCATCCTCTTTGACCACAACGCAGATGGCGTCAAGACCGGTACTGGGTGGGTAGCCGGTGACGACGCTTGGCTGGTGCTGGATCGCAATGGCAATGGGTTGATTGATTCCGGGCGTGAACTCTTTGGTGCGGACACTGTACTCACCGGAACTCCCGGGGTGGATGCTGTCTATGCCAATACCGGCTTTCAAGCCCTGGCTACGTTAGACACTAACCACGACAATTTATTCAATGCAGCCGATGCAGCCTTCACTCAGGTACGGGTGTGGCAAGACATCAATCAGGATGGTGTTAGCCAAAGCAATGAATTATTTAGTCTGTCAGATAAAAACATTGCCAGTATCGGACTCAACGCCTCTACAACAACAATTGATCTGGGCAATGGCAACGTAGTTAGCGGGACATCGGTCGTCACTCGTACAAACGGCACCACTACCATTGCTGGCGCCGTTGGCGTGGCAACTGACACAACAGCGGCCAATATTAATTTGACCAGCAACCCGTTTTTCCGTTCCTTTACAAACACAGTCGCCCTGAGCGCTGCTGCTGAGGCCCTGCCCGAGATGCGCGGCAGCGGTTGGGTACGCGATCTCCGTGAAGCTATGAGTTTAGGTACACCGCAAAGCGCGGTTTTGATTGCCAAGGTGCAGGCCTTTTCCACTGCCACGACCAAAGAAGCGCAGATGGCCCTTGTTGATGATTTGTTGCGCTTGTGGGCCGAGACCAATCAGACGCTGTTAATGGCGCCGGCAAGTGACCAGCACCGCCTGTTTGTAGTCAATGGCGATGCAGCTACGTCCGAAAAGTTGCGAACAGTAATACCCGTGCTAGAAGTATTTAATGGGATGAACGTAGCCGATGCTGGTATGCAGGCGCCCACCATTGCCACCGGTATCGATGGCAATCCGGTGACGACCTATAACATATTCGCCAATCAAGCGCCTGTATTGCTAAGTGCGTACGACTCGTTCCGCGAATCCGTATATGCAGCTTTGGCTGTGCAGACCCGCCTCAAACCGTACTTGGACAGTATAGTGCTGCGATTGGATGATTCTGTATTGCACTACGACCCATCCGCAGCAGTGGCCATGGTGCACGGTAAATCGACCAGAGATGCACTAAATGATCTGATTGACTTGCGAAAATACGCGGGTGATAGCTTGGCGGGAATTGGTTGGCAACCGGGTGCCACGATTGCGGACATTTTAAATGCGACAGCAATAACGCCAGATATCCAAAGTCTGCTTTTGGCAAACCAGATCACTTACTTGGGCTCGCCCGGTGTCCTGACTTATACGACTTCAGATGCCAGCGGATGGACGGTAGTCGGCAACGCTTTGAACAACACAATCGTCTCTCCTCAGGGGGACGACTATTTGTATGGAGGAGCGGGTGATGACAACATTACAGACTCTGGAAGTGGCACTAACGTACTGCGTGGTGACGATGGAAACGACACGATTTCGTTTAGTTTCTCGGCTAGCAACGCAATAGAGGGAGGCGCGGGGAATGACGTGATCAAGATGGATACCCTTGGCTGGGGTTCTGCGGTACATACCAACATCTTC
>NZ_JACMNS010000100.1 GCF_014378415.1 Aquabacterium sp. | reverse complement strand
GCTTCGGTCTCCGCGCTCTCGCACCTTGATCAATGCCTGGTTTTCAAATTCTCTGGAATGTCGATTTCTTTTCATGGGTGGTGCTCCTATGTGGGTTATCCACAAACTCGGGGGAGCGACAACTAGTCTGACTCAGGGGGGAAGCAACGCACACCATGTCGGCCTACCTCGGTGAGATCGAGGACAAGCTCGACAGGGTTTTGGCCCCAGAGCACGCTTAGAGGGCTCGCTTCATTCGTACGCTGACGCACAGACAGGGGAGCTTCCTGCCGCCAAGCTCAACCCCTTTATCGGCTCCGAGCCAACATGGTTTGAGCCCGAATTACGCACCATCAAAGGAGTCTCACATGCCAGCCTATACGCTGCTCCGTCCATTGGTTATCGCGTTGTCGCTCACGCTTGGTAGCATGGCATTGTCCGGCTGCACGACCACGTCGCCCGGTGGAAGCGCCTCTGCTCCATCGTCAAAGGCGACGGTGGATGCACAGACCGACACCGCACTGTCCAGGCTGTATAGCGATGTGCCAGGCGCTCGGGAAATGGGTGCCAAGGCCAAAGGCATCCTCGTTTTCCCTTCGGTTGTGGGCGGCAGCTTGGGTCTTGGCGCCGAATATGGACGTGGATCCCTCCGCTCAAGCGACAGCGTTCGGCGCTACTACACCATCGCCGTCGGTTCGGTGGGTTGGCAGGTGGGCGTGCAGTCCAAGACCATCGTCTACATGTTCACGACGACAGAGGCACTCGATAAGTTTCGCGCCAGCAAAGGCTGGACAGCCGGGGTTGATGCCACCGTGGCCGTGGCCAACATCGGCGCCAATGGGACCGTGGACACCGAGACGATGCGTCAACCCGTGGTGGGCTTTGTGCTCGCCAATGGCGGACTGGAGATCGGGGCATCTGTGCAAGGCATGAAAGTCACTGAGTCGCCGATGCAGTGATTCACCAGTGCCGAAAGCCAACACTGGCCGGTCTCGGCACTCAGCATACTGATCACCTCTCAAGGCCATCATGGATCAAATCACCCATCTCGTTGAGCAACACATTCGCGCGTCACAGTCCCACCTGCGTCACATCGACGAGTTGATGCAACGTGCGGCAACGCTGCGGACAACGCAAACCATTCCGCATGAAGCAGAAGCACGTTTCGCCAAGTTTCAGACAGACCGTGCCCAATTCGCCGGAGAGCTTGACGCAATACGAGCCCAATCCAAGAGCGATGCCGCCGCCGCCAGCAAGCGCGGCGAAGGGCTCACGGGCATACTCGAAACCATAGGGTTGGAGTTGGAGAAGGCCCTGACGGCCATCTTTGAGCAAGACGGCCATGCAGATCGAACTTGAACCGGATTTTGTGCGCTTGTTCACGACGTCGATATCAACTGGCACAGACATCCTTCAGTCGCCTGTAAAAGGAATCATTGGCGGTTCAGCGCTTCAAACCCCGAGATCACGTCGAACAGCTCCTCATCGATGCGGCTCTGGCGTAGGCGATGAAAGTCGCCACGCAGCGTCGCCAACACCTCATCGATGTTCTTGTCGGCGCGTTGCATCGCGGCCAGGCGGCTTGCATTCTCACTGGCCAGGGATTCCGCGCAGGCCCGGAACAGCGAAACGAACAGGTATTCGCCGATCAGCGGGCCCAGGGTTGCCGCACCGCCGATGACCTCCGGCAGATGTTGGGCAGGCCACTTGATCTCGGCACGGCTGCGTCGCCAGTCCTCGTCCAATGGCAGCAGTTTCTGGCCGACGCTCGCAAAGGTCGATCCTGTGGCGGGGCTGTTGTAGAAGAGGTGCAGCTCGGCGTTCATGCCATGACCGCCATGGCGCTGGCTTTCTGTCAGGATCTGCCCGATCAACGGAACGATGCCGCCGATCGACGTGGGCACAGCGAATCGTCCCACTGGCTGCACACCCGCATCGGTCAACCGCGAATGGACGCGCTCACCCACAGCCCAAACGCGGGGCGCCGAGTGCGACTTGGGCGCCGATCCTGGCTTGGCCAGCGCCGCCAGCGATGCTACCGCATGGTCTGCCACCGCCTCGTTGAAGCGCCCCACCAATCCTTGGTCGGACCCGAATACCACCGCGCTCACCATGGTCGCCGCGGCTGGCTTGAGTTTGGGGGCGCCTGAGGGCATCGGCCCCATGCGCCGAAGGCAGGCCCCCAGGGCCAGCTCAACGGTGCGGTCATAGTCGGCCAGGGCTTGCACCGACTGCTCGTATTGCCCGATGCTCGACGCGGCGAGTGCCTTCATCGTGCGCACGACGGCCTGAAGGTCTGCCGCGCTGTCGATCTGGCGACGCAGGCTGGCCGTGGTGTTGCTCATGGCGAGCCCTCACCCACTTTGTGGTCGGGCTTGGGCGAGGGCTGGAAAGGCGCCAACGCCCGGCGAGCGATGGCAACAATGGCGTCACGATCATCGTCGCGCAGCTTGTCAGCGGTCTCTAGCCTTTTGCCCACATCCACCGGGATCTGCGTCGCGGCATCGCGCACTGCGCGCTCGGCGTCGGCCATCTTGTCCATGGGCACCGGGTCGAACAGCCCTCCACCCAATGCCAGCAGGACAGCGATTTGGGCAGGCACACGCACCGGACTGGACTGCGCCTGGTTCAAGCAGGCACGGATGCGCCGGCCATGTTCGATCGATTGGTGGGTTGCGTCGTCCAGCCGCGCGCCGAAGCGCGCGAAGGTTTCCAACTCTTCGAACTGCGCGTAAGCGAGCTTGAGGTCGCCCGCCACCGCGCGGTAAGCCGCCCGCTGGGCTTTGCCACCCACGCGCGACACCGACTTGCCCACATCGACGGCGGGCAGCACGCCCAATTCGAACAAAGACGGCGACAACACGATCTGCCCATCGGTGATGGAGATCAAATTGGTGGGGATGTAGGCCGACATGTTCTGCGCTTCGGTCTCAATGATGGGCAAGGCGGTGAGCGAACCACCGCCCAGTTCCTTGCGCAGGCGTGTCGATCGCTCCAGCAGGCGCGAATGGATGTAGAAGATGTCGCCAGGAAAGGCCTCTCGGCCGGGCGGACGGCGCAGCAGCAACGACAGTTCGCGGTAGGCGCGTGCGTGTTGCGTGAGATCGTCGTAGACGATCAGCACATCGCGGCCGGCTTGCATGAAGTGCTCGGCAATGCTGGTGGCGGCATAGGGCGCGATATAGGCCAGACCAGGCGGGTCATTGCCTTCGGACACCACCACCACCGTGTAAGCCATTGCACCTGCGGTGCGCAACACGGCAATGGCCTTGGCCACGGCGGAAGCCCTTTGACCGATGGCGCAATAGACGCACACAACCGCCTGATCTTGCTGATTGAGGATGGCGTCGATGGCGATGGCGGTCTTGCCGGTTTGTCGGTCACCCAGGATCAGTTCCCGTTGGCCACGGCCAACGGGAATGAGCGCATCGATCACCTTCAGGCCCGTTTGCAATGGCACGGTCACCGGCGCACGGTCCATGATGGGCGCTGCGGGGCGTTCGATGGGCAATCGCACTTCTGCCACCACGGACCCTTGTCCATCAAGCGGCACACCGAGTGGATTGATCACACGGCCCAGCAAGCCGTCACCCACCGCCACATCCGTCACACGGCCGGTGCGCTCGACTTCGTCGCCGGCATGAATTTTTGCGTGGTCGCCGAGCAGCACCACGCCAATCTCGTCCTCGTCCACGTTGAAAGCGATGCCAAATACATCGCCTGGGAAGCGAATCAGTTCTTCAAAACCGATGCCAGGCAGGCCCGATACCCTCGCGATCCCGGTCGATACGGAGATGACGGTGCCGACCTCGCGCGGCACCAATGCGGGCTCAAAGTGCAGGCGCGCCTGACTGAGACCCGAAAACACTTGGTCGAACACGCTGTCCAGGTCTTCCAGCGCAGCGCTCATCAGTTTGCTGCCCTGGCTTGGGGCTGCGGTGCCAGCAACTCGCCAACACCAATTTGCAGCGAACCGAGGTAATCGGCGATGCTCCAGGCCACCTTCACCCCGTTCGAGCTGAGCTCAATGCCGCAGACCAAGTCGGGAGCTGTTTCGAATCGAAAATCGATCTTTGTGGAAAAGGTGTCGTTGACGGCAGCCTGTATGGATTGACGCTGAGCCGCAGGCAGCTCGAACGCGCTGCGTACCATCGCGAGGCTGGGCGCGGCATTGAGCGCATTGACAAGGCTGGTCTTGGATTGGCCGTCCAACGCGCTCAGCCGCTGTATGAACAACTCAACCGCGCTGGCCTCCAGGCTGGTGGAGGCCAGATCCGACAAGGTCTTGCGGGCGATGGCAAACACCTCTTGCTGGGTTCGCTGGACGATGGCCTGGTTCAAGCGCCCAGCGTCTGCTCTCAATGCTTCCTGGCGCTTGCTGCTCAGCGCATCCGCGGCCTGCCTGGCTTCATCGAGAAGCCGCTGGCGTTCGGCTTGAGCCTCCTTTGTCGCCTGGCTCAGCAGCGCGGCACGTTGCTGGTCGAACGCTTCATTCTTGTGCTGGAACTCGTCGCGCTCCTTATGGGCCTCGGCTTGCTTGGCATCGGCATCCGCGAGGGAATCAGCGATGCGCTTTTCTCGCGAGTCAATGGCGTCCAATATGGGCTTGTAGAGAAACCGCTTCATCAGCCACACAAGGATGATGAAGTTCAGTGCCTGCGCCCCGACGGTGAACCAGTCGATGAGCATGGTCTACTTCCCTGCTGCGTGGGCGATCGCGAAGTTCCAGAACGGGTTGGCAAAGATCAGGATCATCGATACCACGAAGCAGTAAATGGCTGTGGACTCGATCATCGCCAAGCCCACGAAAAGTGTGCGTGTGATGGTTGAGGATGCGTCGGGCTGCTGTGCCAGCGAACTGAGCGCCGATGAGACGGCATAGCCTTCTCCCAGTGCCGTGCCAATGACGCCGATGCAGATGGTAAAGCCCGCGGTGACGATAGAGGCCACGGCGATGATGGATGTGATGTCCATGGTGATTCCTTGGTTGATGTGCGCGCTCTTGCGTTTTAAGAAGCGCTTGGCGCGACCGTTACCGGCGCGGGTTGACGCCCATGCAGTGCCGCCGCGATGTAGACCGTGGCAAGGACAAAAAATATGTACGCCTGCACCATGCCCGTGAGCAGGCCCAGCACCGTCATGATCGCCGGGAAGATGAAGGGGGTGATGGTCAGCAAGATCGCGATGATCATCGCCC
This sequence comes from Aquabacterium sp., assembly GCF_014378415.1. Taxonomy (GTDB): domain Bacteria; phylum Pseudomonadota; class Gammaproteobacteria; order Burkholderiales; family Burkholderiaceae_C; genus Aquabacterium. Next base: position 4,905 of record NZ_JACMNS010000100.1, on the reverse strand, counting down.
CGCTCATCATGTTGCCGAACAAGCGCACCGCCAAGGCCAGCGTGCGTGACACTTCGCTGATGATGTTGAACGGCAGCATGATGATGGTCGGCTCAGCGTAGGACGCCAGGTAGCCGCCCAAGCCTTGATCTGCGATACCGAAATAAGGCACGGCCACCAGCACGCACAGCGCCAGCGCCGCGGTGGTCGACAGCGAACCAGTGGGCGGCTCATAGCCAGGGATCACGGTGCAAACGCTCGCTGAGGCCACGAACAAGAACAAGGTGCCAAGGAAACCGATGTACTTGCGCGGCTGGCGCAGGCCCACCTCTTTGATTTGGGTTTGAATCATCGTGACAATGATCTCCAGAAGGTTCTGCCAGCGTGTACGCTGGCGCTCATCCTTCGAGAGCCTGCGGGTTATGAGCCTGGCACCGATCGCCAGCACGAGCATCAACCCCCAGGTGAAAACGATGGTGGCATTGAGTTTGACAAACCCATGCTGCCAGAAAATCAACTCGTCAGGGCTAAGGCGCATGGTTGATCTCCGGCGATGCTGTGTCCGATTGAGCGCGGGGAAGCTGGGCTGGCCCTCTCAGCCGCAGCACAACCGTGCGCGCGACGACAAACCCGACAAGGCAAGCCAGCATCCGCTCCCATTGGCCGTTGGCGACTGCCCCAAAGCCCCATAGCACGCTGCCCATGCGCAGCAACAAGCTGCCTGAGAACCACAGTGCTGGCGTTGGCGAGGTCGCCGCGCGATGCGTAGTCCACCACAGGCCGCCGAAGAACAAGGCGCCCATTGCCACGCCTGCCAATCCAGCCAGACACAGCGCCAACACGGAAGCCGACGCGTAGACCGATGCCAGAACCTCATTCATGGCCCTCCTCCAACTCATCCTGCATGGCCTTGTCTTCCTTGGCGACCCAATGCCATGCGTTCAAGCAGCCAAGGCAGAGGCCCCCGACAAGCAAGGCCAAGGTCCAGGAATGTGCACCCGCCTGCCTTTCGTCCAGCCATAGACCGAGTGCCGCACCCGCAAGCGTTGGCACCGCCACCGACCAGCCGATCAGTCCCATCATGCCCAGGCCGAACCACACGCCCTGCGAGGCATCGCGGCGTGCCTTGATCTTGCGAGCGGCCTTCGCGCCGGCTTTTTGTACAAACTCTTCAGCCATGTCGAAACCCCGAGAGACGACGCAAGAAACCTGCTTCCAGCTTGTCCATGACGTCGCGCACGCCTTGCGCTTGTTCACGTTGGAGCAGGAACTCCCGCTGCACCACCTCGTGCAATTGGGCAAGGTCGCTTCCGCCCATCGCGCGACGCACAGAAACCAACACATCCGGTCCGATCTTGACCAGGACGCCCTCGTCGATGGCCACACAGACCTCGCCCTGCGCCGCGGTTTCGTAGATCAGGATGCCAGGCACCAGGGCTGCGACGCAGTCACGGCGCTGCGGCAAAATGCCGAACGAGCCTTCGCGCGACTCTGCGACCATGCGGGACACCCCGCTTTCCTGGGCAAAGACTTGAAAGGGCAGGAGCAGCTTAAGGTTCATCACTGGGCGCCCCCTCCTTCTTCGCTTCATCGATCGTGCCGATCATGTAAAGCGCACGCTCCGGGTAGTCTTTGAACTCGTCCTTGAGAATGCGCTCACAGCCGTTCAAAGCATCGGCCAGGCTCACCAGCTTGCCAGCGTGCCCTGTGAACTGCTCGGTCGTGAAGAACGGTTGCGTGAGAAACCGCTCCAGGCGCCTGGCGCGGGTCACCACGCTGCGGTCCTGAGGCGACAGTTGCTCCAAGCCGAGCATGGCGATGATGTCTTTGAGTTGCGCGTACTGCGCCAGCGTGCGCCGTATCTCTTGCGCCAAGGCGTAATGCCGCTCACCCACGATGCCCGGCGTAGCCATCTTGGAGTTCGATGCCAGAGGATCCACGGCCGGAAACAGGCCCTCACTTGCCCGCTTGCGCGACAGCACGATCGAAGCGGAAAGGTGCGAAAAGGCATGCACCGCTGCCGGGTCGGTGAAGTCATCCGCCGGCACATACACCGCCTGGATGCTGGTGATGGCGCCCGCGTCGGTGTTGGCAATGCGCTCTTCCAGGCCCGCCAGTTCAGTGCCCATGGTGGGCTGGTATCCCAAACGTGAGGGCATCTGCCCCAATAGCCCCGAGACCTCTGCACCAGCCTGGATGAATCGGAAGATGTTGTCGATGAGCAGCAGCACGTCGCGGTGCTCGTCGTCCCGGAAATACTCGGCCATTGTCAGAGCCGCGTGCCCCACCCGAAAGCGCGCCCCCGGTGGCTCGTTCATCTGCGCGAAAACCATCACCATGTTGGGCAGCACCTTGGCGGCCTTCATGTCGCTGTAGAGCTCTTGACCTTCGCGTGAGCGCTCGCCAATGCCACAAAAGATGCTGACGCCTTCCTGGTGCCCAATCATGTTGTGGATCATTTCAGTGAGGAGCACGGTCTTACCCACGCCCGCTCCCCCGAACAGACCGGCCTTGCCACCGCGCTCAAGCGGGGCGAGCACATCGATGACCTTGATCCCCGTCTCGAATATTTCGGATTTGGTGGATCGTTTTGCCAGCGGTGGCGGCGCCCGGTGAACGGAGCGCCACTGGACATCGGCCAGATCCGCTTCGCGGTCGATGGTGTGGCCAAAGACGTTAAACATGCGCGACAAAATGGCTTTGCCGACAGGCGCCTTCAAAGGGCCCCCGGTGTCCCGCACCGCCATGCCGCGAGCCAGTCCCTGAGTGGGGGTCAGCGCAATGCCACGCACATGATGCGAGTCGGTCTGGGCCAGGACCTCTACGACGATCTGGTCTTTGTCGCCCATGCGCAGCAGCGTCTGGATGGCAGGCAGATGCTCATCGAAGCGAACGTCAACCACACTGCCACGCACAGCCACAACCGCGCCGACATTGGGCGCTTCGGCGCTTGATTTGTACGCGGGGGTCAGCACCGCGATGTTGTCTTTGTCCGAAGTCATGGCTGCGAAAGACATCCTACAAGCTTCAGGGTGTGCTGAGCAATCATCCCTTCCTCGTCCGTGGGAATGACCCAAACCGACACCTTGCTGTCGGGCGAGGAAATGCGTGGCCCATTGGCCTTGTTGGCTTGCTCGTCAAACTTCACGCCCAACCAGGCCAGTTTGCGGCACAGCGCGGCGCGCACCGGGGCTGAGTGCTCGCCGACACCGGCCGTGAACACCACGGCGTCCAAGCCGCCAAGGATGGCGACATAGGCACCGAGGTACTTCAACATCGCGTGCACAAAATACGCCACCGCGTTCACCGCCCGTGGATCTGAACTCTCTTGCAGCACCTTCATGTCGTCGCTAATGCCAGACAAGCCCAGCAAGCCAGCGCGCTCATACAGCATCTTCTCCAGCGAAGCGGCATCGAACAATTTGCTGCGCAGCAGGTAGCACAGCACCTCCGGCGGGACATCGCCCGGGCGTGTGGCCATCGGCAAACCCGACATGGCGCCAAAGCCCATACTGGTCTCAATGCTGCGTCCATCCAGCATGGCGCACATGCTGGCCCCGCCGCCGAGGTGGGCAACGACTACACGCCTGGCATCAGGTGCGAACTTGGGAATCTGCCTACTGATGTAGTCATAAGAGGTACCGTGATATCCCCAATGCCTGACGCCCGCATCGCGCACGTCTTGCGGCAACGCATAGGTTTGAGCCACCTCTGGCATCGTGCGGTGAAATGAGCTGTCAAAGCAAGCCACCTGAGGCAAACCCGGAAACACCTTGGCGAGTGCGCGAACCCCATTGAGATTCAAGGCCTGATGCGAAGGCTCCACCGCCTCCAACGACGTCAGGTAGACCAGAATGTCGTCCTTGATCAGGACCGGCGCCTCAAATCGCGCACCGCCAAGCACGACGCGGTGACCAGCCGCCACCACGTTCATGCCCTTGAAATCAGCTTGCAGCCAAGTCACGATGAAATGAAGGGCCGTCTGATGATCAATGGAGTGGCCGGCGCCCCATTCATGCCTGCCCAAAGGCTCTGAGGACGCACTCCTGACAAGGAACTGGGGGGCGTCCTGCATGCCATCTACCTGACCGTGACACAGCAGCGCCAATGCCCCAGACTCATCGACGTCATCGACGGCATAGGCACCGAACTTCACGCTGGTCGAGCCTGCATTGAACACAAAGATGGTCTGCGTCATGGCGGCTCAATCCTCGCGATCGGGCAGGATGCTGGTGTGATTGCGGGCCAACGCGTCGGCATACAGAACGGCCACGGCGGCGGAGAAGCGGCGCACCGCCGCAGTGTCAGCCCGGCTGGTCAGGATCACCGGCACCCGGACGCCTACCACCACGCCCGCCGTTTGCGCGTCGGCCATGAAGGTGAGGTCATAGCGCAGCACGGTGGCCATGGGCCGTGAAGTGATCGCGATTTCTTCATTGCCGCCTTGGCGGAGCAGGGCCAGAAAAAAATGCCACGCTGCAAAGCATCGACCAAACAGAATGGCCACTCACGCATCGCCCCGTCGTAGGACATGTGCGCGGCGTGTACGTCGACTGGACTCATGGCCGCCATTTCGTTCCATGCTGCAATCACCCATTGTGCGAATGGGGCATACCGCGGTCTGTGCGGCAGCACACCGACAAGCCTGCGGAGATCCGAACCAGTGGGCATTGCGCTCTCCGCAGTCGTGGGTGTGTGCCACCGCACTGACAGCATCCTCCTCGTGCATCAGCATAGCCTGCTTGAACAGGAGATCGACATGACCATTGCCCGTACCATGCTCACCATCGGCGGTTGTCAAACCATTTGTCGCAAAAAACTTAAGCTCAAGCTGCTTTTTTGAGTGGTTCTCCACTGTTGGATTTGTCTGGATTGAGGAGGACTGTGTCCTGACGAGTCCAATCACGGGTGTGTCCAGACCACCGG
>NZ_JACMNS010000099.1 GCF_014378415.1 Aquabacterium sp. | reverse complement strand
GCACTCAACACCCAGCTCAAGAGCGCCTCGCGGTCGGCATCCACCAGGCTCATGCCCTCGCGCTCGCACGCTGCCAATGCCACGCCACAAGTCGCGGCCACCAGGTCATCGAAGGATGAACTCGCCGCCGCCGGGTCAAAGCCATTGAACAGCAGTGCCCGCAGCAAAGCGTTGATGTCGGCGCGGGCCATGGGCACGCTGCGGTCCAGGCAGATGTCGCGCACGCGTTTGCTGCTGGCGGCCAAGGCATAGGGCCCCTCGCCCAAGGCCTGTGACAGCGCCTCCAGGAACGCGCGGTACTGGTAGCCTGACATTGATGGGAAATTGGCCACCTGCAAGATGGGCGCAACCCGGGGCCAACGCTCGTCGTGCTCGGGCTGATCGCTGCTCATCTCGGCCGACTGCGAGATGAAGTCCAGCGAATGCCGCTCGGGGTCAAAGGCATAGCCGCCCAGGTGTGACCACGATATCTGCACGCCCGCCGGGTGCACCGTGTCCAGCAACTTCTTGAAAGTGCCGCAACCGTTCCAGTCGGTATCGATGCCGGGGCAGCTTTGCCGAACCTGGTGCGCCAGGCGTGCCACGGCCACGGGCCGGGCCGAAGCCGCCACTTCGTCGATCAGGATTTTTTCAAGCTGCTGGCGGATGTCCAGCGCGGGCTTGGGCGCCTCCACCGGATCGGCCTTCAGGCGGCGCGGGTCCAGCAGCCAGTTGTTCTCGCGGTCGATGCGCAAGGGGCTGAGCTTGAGCTCTCGCAACAGCGCGGTGAAGGTGCCCCGACCGGCCCAGTTGCTGATGGCCAAGCCCGGCACCTGCGTGGCCAGGATCTTGGTCAGCGCGGGCAACATCACCGGGGCCGAAGCCTTGTCCACGGTTTCCCAGGTCAGGGCCTCGGCTTGCGCGAGCATGCCTTCAAAATCGGGGGTGGGCGTGCCAGTGGGCTCGTCATCGCCAAAGCCCAATGCATCGCTGATGAAGGCTTCGGGGTCGATGATCAGGTCGGACGACGCGTCGTAAGACGCTGAGGTGGCACCTGCCGCAAAGATCGTGGTGCGGCGGTCGTCGCGTCGCAGCTTGCGCAAGACTGGCGTGAAGTCGGCATCGGCCGAGAACACGATGAATTCGTCGTAGCGGGTGTCGCTTTGCAAGACGTCCACGATGTCGAGCACCATGTGGATGTCGGTGCTGGTTTTGCCAGCGGCGGTCATGGGCGGGCAGTCGACGATTTCGAAACCGGCCTTGCTGAAGCCGAAGCGAAAGCGCTGGTACATCACGGGGTTGAGGTAGCAACGGCGCACCAGGATGCGCCGCTTGACGGCGGCCTCCGGGTCCAGGGGCAGGCGCAACTGGGTGGCAATCCAGTCCATCCAGCGCAGAGGGTCGCTGGCGAAGCGCTCGGCGTAAGCGACATCCAGGCGCCGCAAACCGGAATACACGTTGTCAAAGTCAACGAAAAGGGCAGATTTTATGGGGGTGCGAGAGCCGATCAGGCCGCAGCATAGCCGAGGCATGCGGTCATGAGGCGGTCACACGAAGCACGCAAGCTGCCGCGATTCAATTTGAATTGATCGGTAGGCTGCATCCAGTTCGCCCTGCCCGGCGTATGAGTCTCCTGTGTGTTGACAAAACTTTAGGAGCTACTCATGAAAGCACTCGTCACTTCTTCGCTGTTGGTGTCCATGGCCCTGGTGACCGGCAGCGGCTGGGCGCAAAGCACGGTGATGGTGGGCGGCCAGTCCATGCTGCCCAGCAAGGACATCATCGACAACGCCGTGAACTCGGCGGATCACACCACGCTGGTGGCCGCGGTCAAGGCGGCTGGCCTGGTGGACACCCTCAAGGGCAAAGGCCCCTTCACTGTCTTCGCGCCCACCAACGCCGCCTTCGCGGCCCTGCCCGCCGGCACGGTTGACACTTTGCTCAAGCCCGAGAGCAAGGGCACGCTCACCAAAGTGCTGACCTACCACGTGGTGCCCGGCAAGTACGACATCAAGGCCCTGAGCACCGCCATCAAGATGGGTGGCGGCATGGCCGAGCTGAAGACCGTCAGCGGTGGCAAACTCTGGTTCATGCACAACGGCCCCAGCAACATCCAGATCAAGGATGAAGCCGGCCACATGGCCAACATCAGCGTTTACGACGTGTACCAAAGCAACGGCGTGATCAATGTGGTGGACACGGTACTGATGCCCAAGTGAGCCAAGGGCAGCGCCATGGCCCGCCAAGCCATGGCTCTGCCCTTTTCTTCACTTGGCCCAGCTGTCTTTCAGGCCAGTGACCCGGTTGAACACCGGCTTGCCTGCGGCATGGTCCTTCCGATCAGCCGCAAAATAACCATGGCGCTCGAACTGGAACTTCTGGTCGGCAAGCGCGGCGGCCAAGGAAGGCTCCACGAAAGCCGTGACCACCTTCTTGCTGTCCGGGTTCAGGCTGGCCAAAAAGTCTTTGCCACCGGCATCGGGCTGGGCATCGGTGAACAGGCGGTCGTAAAGGCGCACTTCAGCGGGCACGCCAGCGTGAACACTCACCCAGGTGATGGCCGCCTTGACCTTGACGCTGTCGGCCCCCGGCGTACCGCTCTTGGTGTCAGGCACCACCATGGCGAGGACTTCGGTCACGCGACCATCAGCATCCCTGGCGCAGCCGGTGCATTCGATCACATAGCCGCCCTTGAGGCGCACTTTGTTGCCGGGAAACAAACGCTTGTAGCCCTTGGGCTGCACTTCTTCAAAATCTTCGCGCTCGATCCAAACTTCGCGGCCCAGCGTGAACTGGCGCGGTGCGGGCTCGGGCGTGCCTTCGGGCGGGTGCGGCAAGGCCGGGGCGGTGCAGGGCTCCAGGTGGCCCGCGCCCATGATCTCGTCCCAGTTGGTGAGCACCAGCTTGACGGGATCCAGCACGGCCATGCCACGGTGGGCCTTGTTCTCCAGGTCGTCACGCAGGGCGATGTCCAGCGTGCTGTAGTCGATCCAGCTGTCCGACTTGGTCACGCCAATGCGTTCGCAGAATAGTTGGATGGCCTCGGGCGTGTAGCCCCGGCGGCGCAGGCCAACGATGGTGGGCATGCGCGGGTCGTCCCAGCCCTCAACCATGCCCTCGTCCACCAGTTGCTTGAGCTTGCGCTTGCTGGTGATGACGTAGGTGAGGTTCAGGCGCGCAAATTCGTATTGCTTGGGCGTGGGTTGTTGCAGCAGGCCGAGTTCGGCCAGGCGCTCGAGCAGCCAGTCGTAGAAAGGCCGCTGGTCTTCGAACTCCAGCGTGCAGATCGAATGCGTGATCTGCTCCAGCGCGTCTTCAATCGGGTGCGCGAAGGTGTACATCGGGTAGATGCACCAGGTGTCACCCGTGTTGTGGTGCGTGGCGCGGCGGATGCGGTAGATGGCCGGGTCGCGCAGGTTGATGTTGGGCGCCGCCATGTCGATCTTGGCGCGCAGCACCATGCTGCCATCGGCGTGCTGGCCATCGCGCATTTCGCGGAAACGCGCCAGGTTCTGCTCGGGCGTGCGACTGCGGAAAGGGCTGTCCTTGCCGGGCGTGGTGAAGTCGCCGCGGTTGGCGCGCATTTCCTCGGCCGTTTGTTCGTCCACGTAAGCCAGGCCACCGCCGATGAGGGCTTCGGCGGCGCGGTACATGAAGTCGAAGTAGTTGCTGGCGTAGTACAGGTGATCCTGCTTTGCGCCATTGAAGTTTGACTGCCAGCCAAAGCCCAGCCATTTCACCGAATCCAGAATGCTGTCGACGTACTCCTGTTCTTCTTTTTCAGGGTTGGTGTCGTCGAAGCGCATGTGGCACACGCCACCATAGTCGCGCGCCAGGCCGAAGTTCAGGCAGATGCTCTTGGCGTGGCCCACGTGCAGGTAGCCATTGGGTTCGGGCGGGAAACGCGTGCGGATCTTGGCCGGGTCGGGCTGGCCTGCCTGCTGGTGGGCGGCGTCGCCGGGGGTGCCGGCCCATTGGCGGCTGGCGTAGGTGCCCTGCTCCAGGTCGCGGTCGATGATGCCGCGCAGGAAGTTGCTGGGTTTGTGAGGGGTCAAATCATCAAGGGGAGCGTTCATCCCCCGATTCTATTCACTCACCGGTTCGGGTTGGCCAGTTGCTGGAGCATGGCCAGCAAATGCTCAGCCCCCGCCGAGCCCAATGGCCGCGCGGCCAGTTGATCTTGCTGCACCACCGCCTGGGTGATCCCGACCAGGTCGGTCTGCCCTTTGGCGGTCAGGGCCAGGCCAAAGGCGCGGCGGTCTTCGGGCACGTCTTGGCGCACGACGTAGCCCAGGTCTTCCAGCGCATCCACCAGCATCACGGCGCCCGAGCGGGCAATGCCCAGCACCTTGGCCAACTGGGTCAGCTTGAGGCCGGGGTTGCGCGAGATGATGATGAGCGCCGAAAACCTGGGCGGGGTGATGCTCCAGGGGGCCAGGGACTGGATGAACAGGTCGTTCAGCGACAGTTGCGCGCGCCGCACGCCGTAGCCCACCAGGGAGTCCAGCACGCCGTAGTCGATGCCCGGCACATGGGGGTTGAAAAGCGCATCGGTGG
>NZ_JACMNS010000010.1 GCF_014378415.1 Aquabacterium sp. | reverse complement strand
CCGCCTGGGCATGTTGCTCATCACCCATGACCTCGCCGTGGTGTCTGGCATGGCGCACCGCGTGGCCTTGATGTATGCCGGGCAGATCGTGGAAGTGGCGCCTGCCAAGCTGTTTTTTCAGCGGCCGCGCCATCCCTATGCTGAGCTGTTGTTGAAGGCTCTGCCTGATGCTCAGAAGCGTGGCGGTGCGCTGGCGGCCATCCAGGGCCATGTGCCACCCCTTTGGCTGAAGTTTGAAGGCTGCCGATTTGCACCGCGTTGTCACCGGGTTCAAGCCCGTTGCCATGAGGAAGTGCCCGAGTTGCTGGCCTCATCCCAGCACGATCAGGCTCACCACGAGGTCCGTTGCTTCTTCCCCATTGGCGTGCAGGCTGACGAAGAATCAGCCCCTTTGCTGGCCCCGCAAGCGATGGCGCCTCGCGCAGTGACGCCTAGCACCGAGCCCCTCCTGGACGTGCGCCACCTCAGCGTGGTGTACGTGCCTCGCGGCGGACTGTTCTCGCGCGCCACGCCCACATTTACCGCGGTCGATGACGTCTCGCTCAGTTTGCGCGCTGGGCAAACGCTGGCGCTGGTGGGCGAATCGGGCTGCGGCAAAACCACCTTGGGCCGCGGCATCATGCAGTTGCTGCGCCACTCCGCCCAGCTCAAAGGCCAGGCCCTGCTGAATGGGCAAGACCTGTTCAAGCTGCAAGGCGAGCCCTTGCGCCAGGCGCGCCGCGACATCCAGATCGTTTTTCAAGATCCTTTCTCCTCGCTCAACCCCCGCTTGCGTGTTCAAGACATCCTGGAAGAGGGCCTGCGCTCGCTGCGCCCTGAATGGCTGGATGCCGAGCGCCAGCAAAGGCTGCACCGGTTGATGGACCAGGTCGGCCTGCGCCAAGATGCCTTGGGCCGCTTCCCGCACGAGTTCTCGGGTGGGCAGCGTCAGCGCCTGGCCATCGCCCGTGCTCTGGCCGTGGAGCCCAAGGTGCTGGTGTGCGACGAGCCCACCTCGGCGCTCGACGTGTCCGTGCAGGCGCAGATCCTGAACCTGCTCAAGCAGTTGCAGGCCGAGCGCGGTCTGGCTTACCTGGTCATCACGCACAACCTCGGCGTGGTGGAGTATCTGGCCGATGATGTAGCCGTGATGAAGCAAGGGCGGATTGTCGAATCGGGACCCGCTCATCAGGTCCTGGCCTCTCCGCAAGACAGCTACACCCAGACCTTGCTGGCGGCCGTGCCACGCCTGGTTGCTGGCCCGTCATGTTGAGTTCATCCCCTATGGCAGAATCATTCGCATGAGAGTCTTCTGGCTGGTTTGTCTGTGGTGCATGTCAACGTCCGGGGCTTGGGCGGCCCATGCCTACGCGCAGTTCGGCGACATCAAGTACCCGCCGGGCTTTGCGCACTTTGACTACGTCAATCCCACCGCGCCCAAAGGTGGCGAGATCGCCCTGGTGGCCCCCGTTCGGGTCAGCATCTTCGACAAGTACAACCCCTTCACGCTCAAAGGCACGGCACCGTCCGGCTTGAGCGAGCTGATGTTTGAATCCCTGCTCATTGGCACCCTTGATCAGCCCACGACCGCCTATGGCCTGCTCGCCGAAGATGTCGCAGTCGCTGACGATGGCTTGTCCGCCACCTTCAAGCTCAACCCCCTGGCACGATTTCACAATGGCGATCCGGTGCTGGCGCTGGACGTCAAAAGCTCCTTCGACCGATTGATGAGCAAAGAAGCCTCACCGGTGTACCAATCGGCCTTCGGCGACATCAAAGGGGTGACGGTGCTGGACCAACGCACTGTGCGCTTCGACTTCAAACGCCGCAACGCCGAGTTGCCTTTGGTGGCCGGCGCCGTGCCCGTGTTCAGCCACAAATGGGGCATGGAGGGCGGCAAGCTCAAGCCCTTTGACCAAGTCATCATGGACATGCCCATCGCTTCGGGGCCCTACCGCATCGGCCGTGTCAATTTTGGCAAGGACATCACCTACCAACGCGACCCGGGCTATTGGGCGCAACAGCTCAACGTGCGCAAAGGCCAATACAACTTCGAGCGCATCACCTTCAAGATCTACAAGGACAACACCGCTCGCCTGGAAGCCTTCAAGGCTGGCGAGTTCGAGTTCATCCAATCCAACATCGCACGCGAATGGGCCCGGGCCTACACCGGAGCCAAGTTCAAGAACGGTGACTTCATCAAGGTGGAGTTGCAGCACCGCAATGCGGGCGGCTTGCAATCCTGGTTGTTCAACACCCGCCTGGCCAAGTTCAAGGACGTGCGTGTGCGCGAGGCCATCGGCCTGGCCATGGACTACGAGTGGATGAACAGGCAGCTCTTCTACAACTCCTACACGCGGGTACGGGGCTACTTTGTTGGTGGTGATTTCGAAGCCAAGGCCTTGCCCGGCGCGGACGAGTTGGCCTTGCTGGAGCCCTTGCGCCGCCAATTGCGACCAGAGGTCTTCACCCAGCCCGTGCCGCAGCCACCCAGCACCACCCCGCCAGGCAGCCTGCGCGCCAACTTGCTCAAAGCGCGCACCTTGCTGGCCGATGCAGGCTGGACCTACCGTGACGGCGCCTTGCGCAATGCCAAGGGCGATCCATTCCTGATCGAGATCCTGGACGACACGGGGCAGGGCGCGTCCATGAGCCGCATCGTCACCCCCTTCATCCAGAACCTGGGCAAGCTGGGCATCGAGGCGCAATTCAAGCTCATCGATTTTTCCCTGTTCCAAAAGCGCCTGGACAGCTTCGACTTCGAGATGACCAGTTTGAACATGCCCGGCAGCTTGTCGCCCGGTGCCGAGTTGATGGACCGCTTTGGCAGCAAGGCCTCGGCCACGGCAGGGTCCAACAATTTTGTCGGCATCAAGGATCCGGCCGTCGATGCCTTGCTCGACAAGGTGGTCACCGCCGTGGACCGGCCGCAGCAAATCGCCGCCTTGCGCGCACTCGACCGGGTCTTGCGCTTCGAGCATTTCAACGTGCCCGCCTGGTATTCGGGCGTGCACCGTGTGGCTTACCGCGCCCACCGATTCGCCCAACCTGAAGTCAAGCCCTTGTACTACAAGGCTGAAGATTGGGCCTTGTCCACCTGGTGGGCCCAACCGGGGAAATGACACATGTGGACCTACATCCTCAAACGCTTGTTGCTCATCATCCCCACCTTGCTGGGCGTGTTGACCCTCACCTTCGCGGTGATCCAGTTCGTGCCTGGCGGGCCGGTCGAGCAGATGGTCTCCCAGCTCAAGAACCGCGGTGAAGGCGGCGAGAGCGCCATGTCGCAAGGCGCTGGCTACCGGGGCCGCCAGGGCGTGGATCCGGCCCAGATCGAAGAGATCAAAAAGCTGTATGGCTTTGACAAACCGCTTCACGAACGCT
>NZ_JACMNS010000098.1 GCF_014378415.1 Aquabacterium sp. | reverse complement strand
GCACACCGACCGCGATGGCCGCATCAAGCTGCAGTTCCACTGGCAGCGTGGCGCCAGCAGCAGCCACCGCCTGGGCCACGGCTCGCCCACGCTTGACGCTGACAACGCCCCGGCCTCCGATGCCTCGGGCACGTGGGTGCGAGTGGGGCAAGGCTGGGCGGGCGCCAACTGGGGCAGCGGATTCATCCCCCGCCTGGGTCAGGAAGTGGTGGTGGCCTTTTTGGAAGGCAACATCGACCGGCCAGTGGTGATTGGCGCGGCCTACAACGGCCAGGGTTCGGGCAACGCGCAAGGCAATGAGGTCAGCCACCGGCAATGCGCCCGCCTGGTTCCCTGGTGACCAGCGGCAAGGCGAGCAAGAAGGCCATGCCCACACCGCCACCCTGAGCGGTTTCAAAAGCCAGAGCCTGGACACCAGCCAGAGCGGCGGTGGCGGCCACAACCAACTGGTGTTCGACGACACGCCCGACCAAGGCCGCGTGCTGGCGCACACCACGCAAAGCCAGACCTGGCTGCAGATGGGCCACCTGCTGCAACAGAATGACAACCAACGCTTGGCCCAACGAGGCCATGGGTTGGAGCTGCACACGCAGGCGCAGGGCGCGGTGCGCGCGGGCAGTGGGCTGCACATCAGCACCTTTGCGCGCCCTGGTGGCAGCAGCACAGCGCAAGGCCAGCCCACCAACACGCGCGAGGCGCAAAGCCAGCTGCAAAGCCAGGCCGAGCTGCTCAGATCTTTGAGCGAGAACGCGCAGACGCACCTGGCCAAGTTGCCCAATGCGCCTGCGCCCGATCAGCTCAATGCGCAGAAGGCCTTGAAGGCCACGCTGAGCAGCTTGAAGGGCACGCGGTCATCGGGCGGCGGTCAAGCCGTCGATGCCTCGGGCGAGCCCGGCGCGATCGCCGCCATCGATGGCGGCCACGGCAGCATCCCCATCACCGCGCGCCCGGACCTGGTCTTGAGCGCCGCCGCCGCCATCAGCAGCGCCACACCGGCGCATACCGTGATCAGCGCGGGGCAGCACGCCACCATCACCACCGGGCAGGACACCAACCTGCTGAGCCAGCGGCATGCGGCCTGGGCCGTCAAGGATGGCATCAGCCTGTTCACCCGGGGCGAGGCCAAGGATGCGCAGCGCGCTGTGCAGGATGTCGGCTTGAAGCTGCACGCGGCCAGTGGCAATGTGAACACGCAGGCTCAGAGCGATCGCTTCAGCTTGACGGCTTTGCAAGGCATTGACCTTCAAAGCACCGCGGGCAGCATCGTCATCAGCGCGCCCAACAAGATCGTGCTGAATGGGGGCGGCAGCTACATCAAGATCGAGGGTGGGGACATTGAGGTGGGGACGAGCGGGGTGGCGGCGTTCAAGGGGGCGATGAAGGAGCTGACGGGGGGTGGGAGTGCTTCAGTGCCACCGCTGTCTTTGCCTGTGGCCCGGTCACTGAATGGCCGTCATGCTCCTGCTCAAGCGCTGTTTGCAGAGGCGCTCGACCACACGGCCATCCCCGATGCCTGGCTGCCATTCCAATTGGGCGCATCGACCACCGTGTACGCAGCGGGTCGAGCATTGGCCGAAGGTCGCCGCCTGATGCGCGGTCGCCCCACGGCGACCGTGACCACGCACGAAGCGTCAGAGGTGCAGTACTGGCAACGCCATGACGGTCCGACCTGGCATCTCGAAGAGACGATCAACATCGCCGACCCCACAGACCCCGACCGCGAGTTCCAGCATGACGACGATGAATGAATCGCACCCCAACTCGCCACTGCCCGATCCCTATGGCGTTCGGCGCGGTGATACGCTGAGCAAGATTGCGGCCCGTTGCGGGCGAACCGTGGCCGAGCTGATGCGATTCAATGCACTGGCGAACGGCAATCGACTCGCCATCGGCCAGACGCTGTACTTGTCGGAGTCCACCGCTTTCGGCGCAAGTGTGCTGTTCCTCGACCCGTTGCGCCACCCGATCGACAAACTGCGCTACCGGGTGGCATTTGACGAGTGCAAGCAAGAGGGCGCGACGGGCGCAGATGGGCTGATCCCGCCATTCATCACCGGCAGTGCGCGGTCACGCATCAAAGTCTGGATTCAAGAGGCCGGTGGCGCCTGGCAGGAAGTGGCCCACGTCTCTTCAGACTATGGCCATAAACTCGTGACCTTGACCAGCACTGCGTTGGTGGTGGCCAGCACCACGCGGCAAATGCCCAGTGATGCGCTGCACGATCTGGGCAGCACCTTGCAAACTGCAGTGCATGCTCTGACGAGGGCTCAACCTGCCGTGCCCGGGGCGACCACAGGCAAGTCGAGCAAGAATAATCCTGCGGTCAAAACACAGCAAACCAAAGGCCTCAAAGGTCAACCCATCGTGAAGATCGAGGTGGACCTGCCTCAAGGGCTGTTGGATTTGTTTGGCAAGTATTCGGGGCATGAGATTGCTGAAGAAGACTGGCGTGAGGCCGCCAAGCAACTCGAATGTGAGCCCTAAGTTTTGAAGGCTTTTTCTGACGTTGAAAGCGGTGGCAAGTGTTCCTTCTGGCGGCTCAACAAGGGCGATGGCGCCAGCGTTCCAGCTCTGTTGTTTGAGCGGCATTACTTCAGCCGGCTCACAAAAGGGCGCTTCGATACGGCTCACCCTGACATTTCTTGGCCTTTTGCCTACCGCAAGAAAAGCCTGCTGGGTCAAGATGACAAACGCATGCATCACGGCAAGGTTGAAGCCACCGATATTTACTCGGATTACGCCAGCTCTTACCTGCGACTGATCAATGCCTATCGGCTTGACCCGGATGCCGCGTTGCGTTCGTGCTCATGGGGTAAGTTTCAGATCATGGGGGACAACTGTGGTCTGTGTGGCGTCAATGACGCCGATCTATTCGTCGGGATGGTTTGTGCATCTGAGTACGCACAAATTAATCTGATGGCCACTTTTATTCAGAGAAAACCCGCCGCCTGGAAGGACCCTAAGAACAGGAAAGCTGGCAAAGCCATGTCGTTGTGGGATGCCATCAAAGCCAAAGACTGGGCCATGATTGCCTACAACTACAACGGGCCTGGCTACAAGACCTATAACTACGATGTCAAATTGAAAGCAGCTTATGACAAACACAAAGCGCAAAAAGCGTGAGCAGTGGCACAGCACGCTGTTTTTTTACATGCTCATGATGACGGCCCTGCCTTCTTTGGCTCACCTTCAACTCTCAACGAAGTGGGACTCGAGATATCGAATTGATGGCTCTCGTATTCCTGATAGTGACCATGAGCTTCCAAAGCTAGAACAAGTTGGCATGGCTGCTGTCAAGGCCCGAACTGCAACCCCTGCCGACACCAACTTTGCACTTCGCGAATTAAGTTTCAAGCTGTCTATCGATCAAACCAAGTTCTACATGCAGCCCGCGAAGTACATGCCTCAAACCCGCCCCGGCGAAGTCTGCACCTCGGTTGGCAAAGTCACCGCCTATCAATGCATGGAAGGTCAACGAGAGACTCAAGCCTGCCACATCGGCTTCTTCGACGCCCAGTTCCACGAAGTCGGCTGGCACACCATCCGCATCAACGAGTCAGTCCCGATTTTCTGCAATTCAATACCTGCGGTGGGCGTGTATGACGCCACCCAGAACGCCATGCTGGTGACGGTGCAGTACTTCGCGATCGATCACAAGCCAGCGGCCAAGCCCAGCGAAATAGGTTCAGGCTGGAAGCGCATGACCGTGTTGCTGCGACTCACCTCGAACAACGGCAAGATCACTGTCGAACAAGATGACCGCTGCCTGGGCAACCCCAATCAGGTCGATGCCGTTCCCGATGCCAAGCGTGCCTTGCGTCGGTGCAACGCGAGCTTGCCATCCTCGGCTGTCCATTAGCACAAGGCCCCAAAAAACCTCGCCCGCCATCCGCGCCTCATACGCCACCAGATTGGCGTGCCGCTTCACCTCGTGCTTCATCGGCGTTTCAAACTGCACCCAGCGCCAATGCACGCCGATCCAGTACGGGATGTCTTGAACATGCCGTTGGTGTTGCCTTGGTAGGGCTGGCATCGGCAGGCCGAAGGCGGCCCCGAAAGCCAAGAAGGTGATCATGCCGACGGCCCTTCCAGCTCAATCGGCGCCCACCCCAGCAATTCGGCCAGGCGCGTCACGATCCAGCCGGCCTCGGCCACTGACACGCCCGACTCGGGCGACGCCAGCCCCCGGTGGCAGCGCACCAGCACCTCGTCTTCGGCCACACCGATGTCCAGGTGCACGCTCTGGCAATGCTCCACCATGTGGCTGGCCAAGTCCTCGCACACCTCGTAGCGCTCGCGCACCCGCGCCATGGGCACCGTCAAACGGTGGCGCGCGTCGGTGTGCAGCCCGTAAAAGGAAGGCGGGATCTCGATTTGGTACTCGTCGGTCATGCGACGTTGTACCTCAAAGTTCCAGCGGCATTTCGTGCCACCATGCTGGTCCGCCTGAACGGCCTCCCCGCGGTCAGCAGGGGTTATTCAAACGCCGTTTCACCAAGATTACGCTTTGCCTTCCTAGAATGGGCCGAATGAGTCATCCCCAATTCACCTGTGCGGTGGTTCCGCAGTTCCTTGAGGAACAAAGCAACCCTGCTCAGCAAGAGTATGCGTTTTCGTACACGGTCACCATCGTCAACAACGGCGATGTGGCCGCACAGTTGATCGGCCGGCACTGGGTCATCACCGACGCCACCGGCCATGTCGAGGAAGTGCGCGGCCTGGGCGTGGTGGGCCACCAACCCATGCTCAAGCCGGGCGAAAAGTTCGAGTACACCAGTTGGGCACGGCTGACCACGCCGCATGGCCTGATGCAGGGCACCTTCTTTTGCATGACCGACGAAGCCCATCCTTTTGACGCGCCCATCGAGCCGTTCTCGTTGGCGCGGTCACAGTCCTTGCATTGATCTGATGATGAGGGCGCGCGTTTGACTCAGCCGGACAAGACGATCCCCAAAGCGAAGCGGCGCTGGCTGCCGCATCCCAGCGCTCCGGCAGACATCAGCCAGTTGCTGGATTCGGCCAGCGGTGATTTGCCTTTGGCCGAACGCCACCTGTGGCTGGTGCAGCTGATGGACTGGATCCGATCGGGCGAGCCCGTCTCGGGCGTGAAGTACGTCGTGCGGCAACTGGCGCCGCCGTCCGAGCGCCGCACGAAGGTCGTGGCTTTGTTGTCGGCTTTTTGGCGCGACATTGATGTGGCCGCCTTGCTGGCCGACTATGGCTTTGCCGCGCGCACCTCGTTCTCAGACGAGCTGGGTGAGCGCCTGCGCACGCGCCTGCTGCCCCTGAGCCCGGCCACCACCGACCTGGCCAGCCTGTTCAATTTGCTGTTCAGCGACCCCAAGGACGCCGACTGGCTGATGCAGTTGGACGACGCGGTGCTGGCCGACCTGGCCGCGCTGTGGCGCGAGGCCATTGACGCGATCAAGGCCGCGCCGCTGGGCTGGCACGAGCCTTTCTACGACGCCATCATGTTCCTGTCCAGCCAGGTGCGGGCCGAGGGCTTTTCGCGCGAGTTGCGCGGGCGCATGGGCATGCGGGTCGATGTCGACTTTGATGGCGTGGGGTCGGGGGCCGAAGTGGCCGCGCCCACGCCCACGCGGCAGGCCTTCAGGCAATTGGTGTACGTGGCTGAGAACCTGCATGTGCTGGCCTTGAAGGGCGCGGTCGGGCCTTCGCCCCATGTCGATGTGCAAGGCACCTTGCTGCAAGAGGCGCAATACCTGCGCGCCTTGCTGGACACCTGTGTCAAGGCCGCCCAAGGCATCCACGACCACCTGGAGGCCAACGGGGTGTCGATCGACATCGTGTTCCAGATCGACCAGTTGAGCGAGCGTTGTCGGCGCATCGAGCAGTTGCTGGGTTGCGTGCTGTCAAGCCAACCCACGCTGGACTTGCGCGCGCTGATCGTGGACCTGATCCAGGTGGGGGCCAAGCGCAGCGGTGTGCGAGCGTTGTTCACGCAGCACTACTCGCTGCTGGCCCGCAAGGTGGCTGAGCGCAGCGCCGAGACCGGCGAGCACTACATCACCCGTGACCGCGCTGAATACCTCACCATGTTGCGGCGCGCCTCAGGTGGCGGCGCGGTGCTGGCGGGCACCACCTTCTTGAAGTTCGCGGTGCTGGCCATGGGCCTGTCGCCCTTCTGGAGCGGGCTGGCCGCGGGCACCAACTACGCGCTGAGCTTTGTGATCGTGCAGCTGCTGCATTTCACCGTGGCCACCAAGCAGCCGGCCATGACCGCCCCCGCCATGGCGGCCAAGCTGGCCGACACGCGCAGCGAGGAGGCCGTCGAAGGTTTCGTGGACGAGGTGGCCCATTTGTTCCGATCGCAGATGGCCGGCATCCTGGGCAACCTGATGGTGGTGGCCCCGGTGGTGCTGGCCGCGCAATCGCTGTCGTGGTGGGTGTTCAGGCGGCCCTTGATCGATGTGAACTCGGCCAACCATGTGCTGGACACGCTCACCTTTTGGGGGCCGTCGCTTTGGTACGCGGCTTTCACCGGCGTGCTGCTCTTCGTGTCCAGCCTGTTCGCGGGCTGGCTGGAGAACTGGTTCGTGCTGCACCGCCTGGACAGCGCCCTGCGCTGGAACCCGCGCATCCGCGCCACGCTGGGGCCGCAGCGCGCGGTGCGCTGGGCAGCCTGGTGGCGGCATAACATCTCCAGCCTGGGCTCGAATGTGTCGTTGGGCTTGATGCTGGGCCTGGTGCCGGTCATTGCCGGCTTTTTCGCGCTGCCGCTGGACGTGCGGCACGTCACCTTGTCCACCGGCCAGCTGGCGGCGGCGGCAGGCACCCTGGGGCCGGCCGTGCTGCACCACCCTCAGCTCTGGTGGTGCGTGGCGGCCATCCCGTTGACGGGGCTTTTGAACGTGAGCGTTAGCTTCGTGCTGGCCCTGCGCGTGGCCATGCGCTCACGCGGCGTGCGCATCAAGGACCGGGCGCGTCTGCAGGCGGCTTTGTGGCGCCGGGTGCGGTGTCATCCTTTGAGCTTTCTGCTGCCGCCTCGTTGAATTCGGACAACTCGCCCTTGGCGCGGCCCGAGAACATCGTCCACCACATCAGAAACACGAAGAGGGCCAAGGCCCCCACAGCTTCCAGCACAATCAGCCACATATGATGGTTTACCAGTTTTATAAGCGGGCCACGGCGGCCCTGATTGTAGGCAGCCTGGCGGCTTGCGGCAGCGGCCCTTCACTGCGTTCCTCGGCGCCCATTGTCTCGCGGGCGCCGGCCATGGCACCTGGCACGGTCTTGCCTCAGCCCGATGGGCGCGGCGACCTGGTGCGGCCTCGATCCCTGTGGACCCAGGCTCAGTACACCGACCTGCCCGGTTGGTCACAAGACCGCGTGAGCGAATCCTGGCCCGCCTTGTGGCAAAGCTGCCAGCGGCCCGGGCCCGGGTGGGCCACCGTGTGCGCCGAAGTGCGTGAGCTGGGCGTGGAATGGGGCCGCCAGGTGACCGATGATTTTGTGCGGCAATGGCTGGAAGGGCACTTGCGCCCCTGGCGCCTGAACACGCTGGATGGCCAGACCACGGGCTTGTTGACCGGTTATTTCGAACCCCTGTTGGACGCTCGCCGCAAGCCTGATGCACGATTTCAATACCCCCTCTACCGGGCCCCAGCCGACCTGGGTGTGCGCAAGCCGCACTACACCCGCGCCGAGCTGGACACCTTGCCCGCGGCGCGTGCCTCGGTCGCGGGCCGCGAAGTGGTCTACCTGGCCGACCCACTGGACGCCTTGCTGATCCAGGTGCAGGGCTCGGGCCGCGTGCGCATGCAGGATGAGCTGACAGCGCAGGGCCAGCCCCGCACGGTGCGACTGGCCTTTGCCGGCCACAATGACCAGCCTTACCAATCGGTGGCGCGCTGGTTGGTGGACCAAGGCGCCTTCTCGCTCGATCAGGCGTCCTGGCCGGCGATCCGCAGCTGGGCGACGCAGAACCCGCAGCGCGTGCCTGAAATGCTGCGCGCCAATCCGCGCATGGTTTTTTTCAGGGAAGAAGTGCTGATCGATCCGCAGATCGGGCCGGTCGGCGCGCAAGGCGTGCCATTGCTGCCGGGCCGTTCGGTGGCGGTGGACCGCGAAGCCGTGCCGCTGGGCACGCCCATGTGGCTGGACACCACGGTGCCGCAGCCCTGGAGCCCGACACCGCCCACGCCGCAGTCCTTGCAACGCCTGGTCGTGGCGCAGGACACCGGCGGGGCCATCATTGGTGGCGTGCGGGCCGACTACTTCTGGGGCTGGGGCGACGAAGCCCTGGCACAGGCTGGCCGCACCAAGCAGCCCCTGTCGGCCTGGGTGCTGTGGCCGCGTTGATGTGAGCCTTGAGGCTCCTCGGTTCAGTACGTCTTGTACGACAGGAACTTGCCCGACATCACGATGTTGACGCGGTCACCGGCCGGGTTGGCTTCACGCTGCAGGTCCATCTTGAGTGGTACTCGTATTCAAAGCACACGGCGATGCGGTTGGCGGTGAAAGGGGGCAGGGCTCAGCGCGTGCAAAGCCCATGCCACCGCTTCATGGCGCGAATTCACAGGCCGAAAGCGGCCTTCAGGGCCTGGGCCGCCGCCGCGTGCGCCTGGTAGGCCTCGGGGATGAAGCGCCCCATGTTGATGAAGTCGTGGACCACGCCGGGCCACACCGTCAGCTGCACGGGCACGCCCGCCTCTTGCAAGACTTTGGCGTACTTTCGGCCTTCGTCGGCCAGGGGGTCGCATTCGGCCAGGCCGATCCAGGCCGGGGCCACGCCCTGGTGGCTGGCGGCCAGCATGGGTTCGCGGTGCCAGTCAGACTTGAAGCCCGGGCCTCGGGCTTGCGTTTCGAACCAGCGCATCAGGGGCTCGTCCAGCATCAGGTTTTTAGAGTAGGCCTGGTAGGACGCGGTCATGGCCGAGGGTTCGACCGAGGGGTAGAACAGCAGCTGCAGCGCCAGGGCCAGGCCGGCATCGCGGGCCATCAAAGCCAAGGTGGCGCCGAGCGTGCCGCCGGCGCTGTCGCCACCCACCGCGATGCGCTTGGGGTCAAGCCCCAGAGAGGCGCCTTCGGCCGCCAGCCATTGCAGGGCCGCGAACGAATCGTCCAGGCCCGCTGGGAAATGGTGCTCAGGGGCCAGCCGGTAGTCGATGGCGACCACGGCCGCGCCACTTTGCTGGGCAATGCGGCGGCACATGGCTTCGCAGGTGTCGATGCCGCCCACCACGAAGCCGCCACCGTGCAGGTACAGCAGCACGGGCAGGCCGGCGTCATGGCTGGGGGCCCACAAGCGCGCGGGAATGCTACCTGCCGGGCCGGGGATGCTGAAGTTGTCAACCCGGGCCACCTCGACCCGCTCGCCCTCCATGGCGCCCACGCCCATCCGGTAAGACAACCGAGCTTGCGCCACGGGTTGCTGGTGCAAGGGCGACAAGCCCGCGCGCTCGACCTTGTCAAGCATCTTGAGGGTCATCTCGGTCAGGAAACTGGCGGCGTTGGCCATGGGGGTGCCTTTCGTGTTGGGCGGGGCAGGCCAGCGCGGCCTGCCCCGCATTGTTGCGGAGAAGTCGTCGCCGGGTCAGGGCGCGGAAACGCGCATCTCAAACACGTCTTGGTCATCGCGGCTGAGGTCTTCGGTGGACAGCAGGCCGCGCCGGCGTTGCTGCACCTGCCCGCCCCGCTGCGCCACCGCCGTCCAACGGCCCAGGGGCAACTGCACGGTGGTCATCACCTCGGTGGATTCGGTCTGCCCATCGGGGCCGTACGCTGCTTGCTGGGCCACGCGCGCCTCCAGTTCGACGGTGACCAGTGGGCCGCCCGTCCAGCGCGGGCGCACGGTGATGCCTCGACCGGTGTCCACCAGGGTGGTTGACGACCAGGCCTGCCAGCCGGGGCCCGCAGGCATGGCGCCACCACCGTCGTTGCGCGCCTCTGGGTTGACCAGGTTGGTGCCCCCATGGCCACCCACGCCAAACTGCCATTGCGTCACCGGCCGGGTGCTGCCCAGGTAAATGCGCGCCTTGCCGCCATTGAGCACTTGCAATTGCTGCAGGCCGGTTTGACTGCTGGACCGGGTGCTCGAGGTGATCACCGCACCGGCCCGGCCCTGCACGCCCCCCCGGCTGTCCACGGTGATTTCGCCGGTGCGCAAGCCCGCGCCCTGGCGCTGCTGGTCGCTGGACGAAGCCATGCGCCACTCCACCAGCAAATTGCGCTGCGGCAGCGCCGACTGCGCCTGCGCGCTGAAGGCCGACCCAACCGCCCAAACCGCCCCAATCGCCATCACCACCACCACCGATGCCCTTGTTTTACCCACCATGGTCACGTGCCTCCAAATAAGAATTCTCTTGATCATCATGGTGCTCCGCACCAATGCAGGCAAGTGCGGGGTTGCACCCGCGCTTTTCCACGGCTTGAAAAGCCCACATTGCACGATGCTCAAGTCTTGACCCCAAAGGTCGATAAGCAGTGAGCACCGCCCTCCACGTTTGAACGAGTGCGGTCCACATGGTTTCAATCGAGATGGAGGCTGGCGATGCAGCTCGAAGCACTTTTCAAACAACCTCAGGCCCTGCCGGCCGTGCCCAAAATCGTTCATGAACTGATCGACAGTTTCAACAACGACGACATTTCCATCGACGTCATCGTTCGCAAAATCGCGGCCGACCCGGTGTTGTCGGCCCGCTTGCTGCGTTTGGGCAACTCGGCCTACTACCATGTCTCGCGCAGCATTGGCACCGTCCATGACGCTGTGGCCATGCTGGGTTTCGTCACCGTGCGCACCCTGGTGATCAGCTCCGGCCTGACCGGCGGCTACAAAACCATGCCTGGCATGGATCTGAACAAGTTCTGGCGCTACAGCATGCACACCGCCGCGGTGGCGCGCTGGGTGGCCAAGGCGGCCAACCAGAACGTGGATCTGGCCTTCACCGTCGGATTGATGCACGGCATTGGCCAGTTGGTGATGCACGCCGGCATGCCCGAACAGATGTTGCACCTGGACAAGCTGGCCAGTCCGCTGGACCCGCGCCGCATCGACATGGAGAGCACCTCGTTTGGCTACAGCTTTGCCAACGTCGGCGCCGAGCTGGCCAAGCAGTGGAAGTTCCCGCCAACGTTCAGCGAAGCCATCGCCAATTTCCCCGATCCCTTGAGCCACACCCCGTTTGACCCCGTCGCGGGGGTGCTGCACCTGTCCGCCTGGCGCGCCCGCGCCGAGCACAATGGCCTGGACGGCGACGAGTTGGCCGCCACCCTGCCCACCGAGGTTTGCCTCAAGCTGGGCCTCAAGCCTGAGACGCTGTTGACAGACATGCCGCCCTTGTCGGAACTGTGCGAAGGCATGGAAGCCTTGCTGGGCTGACGCCCGCCTAAATCGACAAGGGATCGACATCAACCGCCCAACGGACCAGTCCGTTGCGGCGGTTTTTTTGCGCCACGCTCAGCCACAGCGGCTGGCTGTCGGTCAGGAAGCGCTGCAAAGCGGCGCGATGGGGCGACTCGATCATCATCTGCGCCCGCTCGATGTTGGCCACGCGCTGCACGGGCGTGGGCACCGCCGGGTACAGGGTGAGGCAGCCCAAGGCGTCGGCCGAGGGCTTGGCCGCTTCGGCAGCCTCGCGCAAAAAGGCTTGGGCGGCATCTTGCGTCTTGCCCTCGGCGCGCAGCATGGCCAGGCTGGCATAGGGCGGCAGGCCCGCCATCTGGCGCTCTTCCAGTTGCCTGGCCGCGAAGGTGGGGTAGTCGTAGTCCCGCAATGATTGGTACAGCGGGTGCGTGGGGTGCCAGGTCTGCACCCACATTTCACTGCGGCCGGCCGCCTCGGCATCGCGCCCGGCACGGCCTGCGGCTTGCAAGAGCAATGAGAACTGGCGCTCGGCCGCGCGGAAATCGCTGGCGAACAAGGCCGCGTCGGGGTTGACCGCCGCCACCAGGGTGATGCGGCGGAAATCGTGCCCCTTGGCCACCATCTGTGTGCCCACCAACACGTCGATCTCGCCGGCGTGCACGCTGGCCAGTTGCGCCTCCAGCGCGCCCTTCAAGCGGGTCACGTCGGCGTCGATGCGGCCGATGCGCGCGGTGGGCATGGCGGCGGCGAGTTGCTCTTCCAGGCGCTCGGTGCCCCGGCCCACGGGTTGGATGTCGGTGTTGCCGCAGTCCGGGCAGGCGCGCGGCACGCGTTCGGTGAAGCCGCAGTGGTGGCAGCGCAGGGTGCGGTCCTGCTTGTGGAAGACGCGCCAGGCGCTGCAGTGCGGGCAGCCGCTTTTCCAGCCGCAGTCACTGCAATGCAGCACGGGCGCGTAGCCCCGGCGGTTCAACAGCACCAGGCTTTGCTCGCCCCGCGCGGTGCGCTCCTCAATCGCGTGCAACAGCTCTTGCGCCACCGGCGGGGGCTCCTGGCCCATGGTGGGCTTGAGCACTTTGGACAAGTCCAGCACGCGCACCCGCGGCATCACGCCATCGCCCACGCGGGCAGGCATGGCCAGGCGCTGGTAGCGGCCCGCGCCGCCTTCGCTGGTGGGCAGGGCGTTGAACCAGCTCTCCAGGCTGGGCGTGGCCGAGCCCAGGATCACCGGGATCTTTTCAAGCCGGGCCCGGTACACGGCCAAATCGCGCGCGGAGTAGCGGGCGCCATCCTGTTGCTTGTAGCTGGGATCGTGCTCTTCGTCGACCACGATCAGGCCGAGGCGCGGCAAGGGCGTGAACACCGACAGGCGCGTGCCCAGGACCACGTCGGCCTGGCCCAGGTGGGCCATCAGCCAGTGGCGCAGGCGCTGGGCCGGTGTCAGGGCACTGTGCAGGGAGACGATGCGCCGCCCCGCGAAGCGCTCGGCCACTCTGGCCTCCAGCTGCGGCGTCAGGTTGATCTCGGGGACCATGATCAGCACCTGCTGGCCGGCGTCGAGCGCGCGTTGGGTCTGGCGCAGGTAGACCTCGGTTTTGCCACTGCCGGTGCTGCCCCACAGCAGGTAAGGCTGCTCACCAGGCTGGGCCAGCGCGTCCAGGGCCTGAGCCTGCTGCTCGGTCAGTTCAGGCAGCTCAGGGAAGGTGGCCGGTGGCAGGGGTTCCAGCAAGGCTTTGTCCAGGCGCTTGCGGCGACGTTGCCATTGCAAGGCATCCAGCTGGCGCAATTCAGGTGGCAGCACCATCAGGGCCATCTCGCCCAGGCTGCGCTGGTAATACGCCGCGGCAAAAGCCACCAGTTGGCGCCAGGCGCGCGGCAAGGGCGGCAGGCCGGACAGCACTTCGGCCACCTCTTTCAAATCGGCCTCGGCATAGGTTGAAACGTCGCCTTCGGGCGCGTGATCCCACACCACCCCGGTCACCACACGGCGACCCAAAGGCACGCGCACCAGCTCACCGGGCAGCAGGGCCACCTCGCTGAGGTAGTCCAGCGCGCCCCACAGCCCGCTGTGCTGAGGCGCCTCCACGACCACGCGCACCCGCTGGCGCACCAAGTCGGCCGTCAAAGTGGACTCCAAAGTGGGCAGCGAGGGGCGGCGGGCCAGGGCAATCGTGTCTCCGAACTTCTGACAAGGTGTGAAAGGATGCACGCAAGTGCTTGATTTCAGGGGCTTCAACCCTTATCCACGGGGTCTGTGGATAACTTTGTGGAAAACCCACGCAGATGAGCGCTAAAGGCTTGTCGCACGGTCGTTTGGCTTAAATTGCCACAAGATGAGGCAACCTGTGTCTTTCTATATGAATCAAGCACTTAGCGAACTGGCACCGACAGGGTTCACAGACAGGCGCCACGCCCCACGCTTGTGCACCAGGTTTGGCAGGAATGGGGATAACTGATTTCCTGAACCGGCAAACCAAGGGTTTAACCTAGTTGCTCAAAACCCTACAAACGTTGTCATCCTTTTGGAATCTGAAGGGTGGCATTGAGCGCATTGTTCCATGATCCCAGTCCCCAAAAATCGGCCGCTTGGCCGAGGCCGATGCCGGATTTCTGGTGCTTGCTGCCATCTTTCAAAGTTGATCTGCAAAAGACGCCGCTAAGTCTTTGATTCACATGGGCTGGACTTTGTCCACCAAAGCTGTGGATAACTTTGTGGGAAACCTCTGCACACCCGCGCTAACTATATGTCAGCAGAGGGTTTCCCCTGTTCTGCTCAAACTTGAGGCATGACAAAAGAAATCAATAAAATCAATGGGTTAGCACATGTACGCGGCGTATGCGGGGCGTTTATTGCAAAATGCAACAGGCGCTTTTACGGTGCATTCACTTTGGGGATAAGTGACCCGCGCTTATCACAAAACCTTCCGATAACCAGCGCTGGCAGGCATCGGTTTTTGTGCTATGCAGCACCGCACAAGGAAAACCCGGAAATCGGTCAACAGGCGTTTGAAGCAGGTATGCTCGCAACCTCACCTTTCCACCTTCTATCTTTGTTGAGAGACACTGCAATGAGCTTCTCGATCGAATCCAAACTCGGCGATCTGCTGGACAACGAAACCACCAAGGCCATCTTGGAAAAGCACCTGCCCGGCATTTCCACCCACCCGCAAATCGCGATGGGCAAGGGCTTTGCGCTGTCCATGGTTGCCAAGTTCTCCGGTGGCCTGATCACCGACGACTTGCTGGCCAAGGTCGACACCGAGCTGAAAACTCTGAGCTGATCAACCGATCGCTCGCCGGCCTTTTGCCGGCCCACAAAAAAGCCCGCGAAGTTAGCGGGCTTTTTTCATTCATGGGCCTTGAAGGGATCACCAGTTCTCGCTGGCCTCGGAGCAATCGGGCGCCGAGGGGTTCACATCACAGCGGATGCGCTTGATGATCTTCAGGCCCTTCTTGTCGTAGAAGCCCCGCTCGGCCATGTCGATGCGGCCATCGCGCATCAGCACGGTGTAGCGGTCGGTGTCGGCGGGGGTGGGGTCCATCCACAGCTTGACAGGGATCGACGCGTCGGAGCGCTTGACGATCTCCAGGGCGTAGTTAAAACGGCTCAACCACACTTCGCGCGACTTCTGGCCAAAGCCTTCGGGGAAGCGGTCGCGCTTGATGATCATCTGGTAGGTCAGGATGGTCATGGGGTAGCGCGAGACGGCGCCCTTGGTGCCCACGCCTTTGGCCAGCTCCAGCGGCTTGAAGGCCAGGGCCGGGGCGATGAGTACGTCGACGCTGCCGTTGTTGAACATGGCGCCAAAGTTGGTCACGTCGGCGGCCACGGGGCGGGCGCCCACGCGCTGGATCAACTGGGCCTGGGCCTTGTCGTGGTCGAAGGCGGCAATGCGCTTGCCGGAGGCTGCTTCCAGTGTGCTGATCTGGCGGTCGTTCACGAAGGCGTAGGCGGCGCCCAGGGGGATGATGCCGCCCACTTCGTACAGGCCGTTCACCATCAGCGAGGCGGCCTTGGGCGAAGAGAAGGTCTGGATGGCTTTGTGGACCACTTCGTAGCTGGCGGCCAGGTCGACCTTGCCATTGCGCACGATGGTGGACACGCCAGCCGAGTCAATGGCGGCCGACAGGGCGTTGAAGGCGCGCGTGCGCAAGGCGGTGGCCATCACGGCATCGCATTGGCCGGTGCGAAAATCTTCCACCGCCACGCGCTCATCGACATAGGCCTTGAGCTCCATGTCCACGCCGGTTTTCTGCATCTCGACGGCGTAGTCCTTGGCGGCATTGAAGCCGTCCCCGCCGGTGCCCAGGATGTCAAAAATGCAGACCTTTTGCTTGGCGGCCAAGGCCGGTTGGGCAACCACGGCACTGACCATGGCCAGTGCGAGAAGAGTTTTTTTCATGAGTAGGTCGGGCCGTTAGCTGGCCCCCTTGATGGAGTCGGCGGCGATCATGCCATGCGCTGCATGGCGGCCCGATCGTCCGTAACCATTGCTGACAACCGATCTGCGCGGGGCAGGTGTTGGGTCAGCAAGTGGGCCAGGTCATGGCGGTGAAAAGGCTTGGGCAGGTGGTCGTCCATGCCGGCATCCAGGCAGCGCTGGCGTTCTTCGGGCAGCACATTGGCCGTCAAAGCCACGATGGGTACACGCGCACGCGCCTGCTGGCGTTCCAGGGCCCGGATGTGCTGCGTGGTTTCAAAGCCATCCATGCCGGGCATCTGGCAGTCCATCAACACCAGGTCGGGCTGGTGGTCCTGCAACCAGAGCAGGGCCTTGTGCCCGTCTTCGGCCAGCACCACCGACAGGCCGAGCTGCTGCAGGGTGGCATCGGCCACCAGCGCGTTGATGGGGTTGTCTTCGACCAGCAGGACCAGGCCACGGCGGCCATCCGCGGGGGGCAGAGGCGGGGCCGCATCGCCCTCGCCTCGGGCCACCGCTGTGACCTGGTGGGCACGCGCCACCACCGGCAGGCCAAAGCTCGCCACGAAGACCGAGCCGCGTCCGGGCGAGCTGGTGCAACGCAGGTCGCCGCCCATGGCGCGGCACAGTTTTTGGGAGATGGTCAGGCCCAGGCCGGCCCCGCCATGCCGGCGCTCCATCGAGCTTTCGACCTGGTGGAAGGCCTCGAAGATGAAGGGCAGCTCGTCACTGGGGATGCCAATGCCCGAGTCCTCGACGGCCAGGGTCACCGTGTCATGCCCCGCCACGCGGGACACCCGCACCGTGATGCGCCCCTGGTCAGTGAACTTGACGGCGTTGCCCAGCAGGTTGTGCAGCACCTGGCGCACCCGGGCCGCGTCGCCCGTCACCTCGTGGCTGGCCGGCAGGGTGGATTCCAGCAGCAGTTGCAAGCCCTTGGCCTGCGCGTTGACGGTGGAGATGGCCACCACGTCGTGGACGACCGCGCTCAGGTCGAAGGGCCGCCGCTCAACGTGCACGTGGCCGGCTTCGATCTTGGAGGTGTCCAGCACATCGTTGATGACCGACAGCAGGTGCTCGCCAGAGCGCTCCACCAGGTCCAGGCGCTGCTGGGCCTGCGGGCGCAGCTCCTCATCTCGCAACATGCGGGTCAGTCCCAGCATGCCGTGCAGGGGCGTGCGCATCTCGTGGCTCATGGTGGCCAGGAAACGGCTCTTGGCTTCGCTGTGGTGCTGCGCCAGGGCCAGGGCCTTGGCGCGCTCTTGCGCCACCTCCTCGGTGGTGTAGCGCAGGAAGAGCAACTCCTCAATGCGGTTCTGTCCCCAGCGGGTCTCCAGGACCAATAAGCCCACGAAGGCCAGCACCGAGGCCCCGCCAAACAGGCCAAAGGAATCCTGACGCGTCAGGTAGAACACCGCGTTGGGCACCAGCATCGGGATGATGAAGGCGCGCGCCGAACCGGCATCGGGGTTGAGCATGAACGTGCCCATGGAGGCCACGCCCAGCAAACACGACAGGGTCACGGCCATCAGGTCCAGGCGCGCCAGCGGGGTCATCCACCAGCCCACCGAGCCCCACACCAGGCCGTCGATCGCCAAAAGGATCAAAAAGCCCCGGTACCACTTGGGGTGCACCGGGTCGGCGCTGTGGCTGAACAGGCGCGCTTGGCAAAACAGCAGGACGGCGACCAGGCCTTTCAAGGCCAGCCAGGCCCACACACGCTGCCCGCCCATGGTGGGCAAGAGCAGCCAGGCGAGCAGGCAGGAAAAGCTGGTGGCGACGAGACAGGCGGCGGGCATGTGCCCAAACAGCATGCGGATGCGCGCTTGAAGCACTTTGAACTGCACATCGCCCAAGGGGACCGGCTTGCCGGCCCGCCAAAAGCGGCCATTCACTGAGGCATTCATGGGGGAGGACTCCTGACGAATACAGTATTCGTGAAGTCGCTGGCGCGCGGGGCGCCTTGTGGCCCGATCGGGGGCGGACAAGGCGCCGTTGTGCCTTTCAAGCCCCCTCGCTTCAGGGGGAGGCCAGGGCCGGCGTGTCAGGGTTTTCTACAGACTGCCCGCGCAACCCGGCGCGCCGCAGCGGCAGGCCAGTCGCCCGGCATGGTGGGTGGGGCCGTAGGCCACGGTGAGCTCTTCACCCACGGCAATGTCGCGCAGAGCGTAGAACGCCACGCGGCCTTGCTGCACCTTGAACACCATGTTTGGCACGCAAGAGTGGTTGGCAAAGCGCAGCGGGTCAGCCGACGCGGTGGCGTCCACCGAGCGCGCGTTCGACACCGCGATCATGAAGACGCGGCCGGTGCTTTTGTCAGCCGCCTTGGCGCGCTTGAAGGCTTCGGCCGTGCTGACGGATTCGCCCCGGATCTCGCCAATCTTGCGTCGGGCGGCCACGGCCTGCAGGGCAAACACGCCCTGTCCGTCGATGGCGCTG
The DNA here is from genome assembly GCF_014378415.1 of Aquabacterium sp. Lineage (GTDB taxonomy): Bacteria > Pseudomonadota > Gammaproteobacteria > Burkholderiales > Burkholderiaceae_C > Aquabacterium. Next base: position 12,608 of record NZ_JACMNS010000098.1, on the reverse strand, counting down.
GGTTTGACTTCGACCGCGAATTTCTGGGGATCGGCGGCCTGGCCTTTGGCGGCAGGAGATGCCTGGTCGGCGTTGGGATCGGGCTCAGCGGGCAAAGGTCGAAGGGTGGGCATGGTCAGGATTCTGGCACCGCCTGCCTGGCCACGATTTTGGCGTACAGGCTTTGCTTGGGCACGGCCAGCACGCGGCGCAGCATGGGCTCGAAAAACGCCAGCGGCAAGGTCTCGCGCTGGGGGTCGAACGCGGCCGCGTCGTAGCGCTCGCAGAACTCGGCGGTGTGCTGGTACAGCGCCGTCTGCTGCTGGAAGCTGTCGCGCAGGTCGCGGTCCATGCCCAGGTGGTGGAAGAAGTAATAACCCTGGAAGATGCCGTGGTGGGCCACCATCCAGTGGTTTTCTTCGCTCACGAAGGGCTTGAGGATGGCCGCTGCGATGTCGGCGTGGTTGTAGCTGCCCAGGGTGTCGCCAATATCGTGCAGCAGGGCGCAGACCACGTACTCCTCGTCACGGCCGTCCTGGTGGGCCAGGGTGGCGGTTTGCAGGCAGTGGCTCAGGCGGTCGATGGGGAAGCCGCCGCAATCGCCATTCAGCAGGATCAGGTGGTCCAGCACGCGGTCGGGCAATTGCTGGGCGTAGGGGGCGAATTCGCGGGCGATGACGGCCCAGTCGTCGGAGGTGCCATCGCGCATGTGGGTGAAGGTGGCGTGGTTCTGCGGCGGGTGATGACTGCTCATCCTGGCAGTTTGGGCGGCTTGGGCCATGAAAGCAAATAACCGCGATGGCCTTTGTCCATTACCATTGGTCATGGCCACCCTGGATCCGGACATCCACTATTTCATCGCTGCCGCCACCGAAGGCAGCTTGGTGCGGGCCGCGCAAAGCCTGGGTTTGACCCAGCCGGCGCTGAGCAAATCCATCAAGCGCCTGGAAAAGCACCTGGGCGTGGTGTTGTTCAACCGCACGCCACGCGGCTCCGAGTTGACCGAGGCGGGCCGCGCCTTCTATGGCCGTGTGCGCACCCTGTCCAACGCCATGGACGATGCCGTGATGGAGGCGCGCGACCTGGGCGGCGGCCACGCCGGCTTGCTGCGCCTGGGCATCACCCCGGCGGTGTCGCACTTTGTGCTGAGCGCGCTGTTCCCCACGCTGACCACCGAGCGGCCCGCCGCGCACGTGAAGGTGACCACCGCCTTCAACCACGTGCTGCTGGGCGCCATCGACCGCAAGGAGCTGGGCCTGGCGGTGTGCCCCTTGCCGGACGACCTGCCAGCGGGCGTGGAGGTGGATGAGCTGTACGACGATCCCTTCAGCGCCATCATGAACAACAGCCACCCGCTGGCCCGGCGCGAGCGGCTGTGCATGGATGACCTGATCGGCTGCCAATGGGTGGGCCCGGGCAAGCAGGAGGTGGCGCGGCGCAGCCTGGAGCAGGCGGCGGCCCGGCATGGCCTGCCTCGACTGAGCATCCCGGTGGAGGTGAATTCGCTGGAGGCGCTGTACACGGTGGTGTCGCGCACGCAGATGGTCAGCTTGTTCAACGGCCGCTTTGGCTCGCCGTCGGCACTGCCCGACAACGTGGTGGTGGTGCCGCTCGATTTGCCTGGTGTGCACCGGCGCATCGGCATCTTGCGGCCGAGGGGTTACCTGTCACCGATCGCTCAGCGCGCCCGGGAGATCTTGCTGGATGCCAGCGCGGTGTTTGGCGCTTGATGTTGTGGGCTGCGGCTGCGCGTGCGGCTGCGGTGCCATGGTGGGTTGCTTGTTCGGGCAGCGCGGGGCGCGGGCTGGGGCGGTCTCCGGCTCTTTTTCGCCCCGCTGGTGGCATGCCACGGCAGCAATCGTGCGACGCCACCAGCGGGGCGATCAGGGATGAGGCGGAGGCGGGCGGGGCGACTTCAAGGGGGCGGCGAGGCGCGCAGGCCGCGGCGGGTTGCCCCTCGCTTCGCGAGGGGTCGGCGAGGACTGTTTGAGCGCGAAGCGCGAGTTCCGCAGCCGCCCGACGTGGCCGAGCACCGAGCGCAGTCCGCCGCTACGCGGTGGACCGCCACCATAGGAGCCCCGCCCGCCTCCGACTCATCCCCGCCCCGCGCTGCAAAGACAAAGCAACCCGCCCACCGCAAGCCCTAGCGAACCGCAAAGTGCCGCACCAGCCCCGTCAACAGCACCTCAATGAGGGCGCTCAGGTGCTGGTCATTGGGCACCTCAGGGAACCAGGGATCATCCGGCCCCATCACCAGCTGGCGCGCCGTGAACCCATGGATCCCCTCCCAGTAGATCTGGGTCATCAGGTCAACGTCGGTGACAACGCTCGACACCTCGCCCGTGGCCGCCCATTGCGCGAACAAAGTGCGCGAAAAGGCATACGGGTCTTCGGCCGGATCACCATGCTGAACACGCGCCACCTCGTTGGGCGCGTGCGGGCGCTTTTGCATGAACACAAACGCGTACTCGTCCGGGTGCTTCAGGCCAAAGTCCACATAGGCCCGGCCCATGGCGCGCAAGCGGTCCAGCGGGTTGCTGTGCGCCTCGCTGGCACGGCGCATGGCGTTGGTCAACTCCAGCAAGTCTTCGCCCATGGCCTGCGAGATCAGCATGGCCTTGTCCTCGAACAAGGAATAAACCACGGTCGTGGAATAACCCGCCAATTCGGCCACCTTGCGCAATGAGATCTCGCCCAGGCCGCCTTTTTTGATCAGCTTGCGCACGACCTTGATGATGCTTTTGCGGCGCAGCTCCGCCTCACGTTGCTTGCGCAGCTCCTTGACGCTCTGGGTCACGAATGCGGTCTCCGTTTTTGGTGTTGAATCGTTCAGCTTTTTAGCACCAGATCATCGCCATCGCGCAGCGCAGCACCCACCTTCACCAGTTGTTGGGCAAACACCTCGCCCAGCCGGGCCGGGTCATCGGGGTAATGCGCTTTCATCACCGTGTTGAAAATCTGGCTTTGCTGGATCAGCTGCGTGATGTCGGCCAGGCTCAGGCGCTGGTGGGCCATCAGCTTGAAGGCCAGCAAGGCCTTGATGGCGTTGTCGGCGTTGCGCTTGGGGTCGTCCATCAGCCACTGGATGCGCGAGTTGGCCGTTTGCAGAGCGGCATCGACTTCGGTGAAAGGCGCGCCGTGGCCAGGGATGACCAGCTTGGGCGACAGTTGCGCAATCAGCGCCAGCGTGGCTTGCTGGCGGCCAAAGCCGGGCTCGCCCACCAGTTCCGAGAAGATGATGCCAAAGCCTTTTTCCCACAAGGCATCGGCCGAGATCAGGATGCCCAAGGCCTCGCACCACAGCATCACCATGTCGTGATCGTGCCCGGCGGCGGGCAGCACCTGCCAGTCGTGCGCGCCCAGCCTGAGGGTGCCGGGCACGGTGAGCACCGCGTCATGGAGGAAGCGTTCGCAATGCTGGCCGGTGGCGGTGTAGCTCAAGCGGGCTTCGTCCCACACGGTCACGGCGTCTTGCAGGCCGGGCGGGATGATGATCTGGCAGGCGGGGTAATGCGCTTTCAACACGGCATTGCCCCCTGCGTGGTCGGAGTGCAGGTGGGTGTTGATGATGCGCTGCAGCGGCTGGCCCTGCAGGGCGGCCTGGATCAGCGCCAGGGTCTGGGCGCGCTCACTGCCATAGCCGGTGTCCACCACCGTGGGCAGCTCGGGGTCGTGAAAAACGATGTGGTTGGACGACAGCCAACCGCGTTCCAACACCTGGATGCCATCCGGCAATTGCATGTCCATTCACCCCAGCTCTGCCATGTGCAGCGAGCACGATCTTACGGCAGGGCGGCGCCTACCGTGGCCAAGCCGATTCAGGCGGCGCGGCGGGCCCGGGCGCTGGTCATGCGCGGCACCGACTTGGGCGCGTGCAGCTGCTCCCAGTACGCCACGGCCTTGCCCACCCATTCGCGGTAGGCGGGCCCGTCAGGCGCGTAGTAGGGGATGCCACGCGCCGCAAAGGCTTCGAGCTCTTCGGCCACCGCGTGCGGGGACGCCTCAACCAACTCCAACTCCAGGGCGTGCAGGGCGTTCACGCGCTGCACAGGTTCGGGCGCCATCAATTGGGCGCGCAGGGTTTGAGCAGTGGTCTTTTGGCCCATGAGCCTTCTCCGTGAGTGGTTTCACCTCGGATAACGGCTCAGAGCCTCTTCAGGTTGAGCCCGCTTTACTTGAAAACCACCTGCACCGTGGAATCTGGCACGGCTTGGGCCGCAAAGTCCTTGTAAGCCCGGGCCTGGGCCGGCGTGCAGACGTTGCCCGCCGTGCGGTCGTCAAACACCCGTTTGACGGTCAGCACCTGGTCCTTGAGCTGGTAAGTGGCGCGGTACGACAGCTTGTCGCTGTCCAGCTTGACGTCCGGGGGCACCTGGTCGATGGTCATGTTGGCCGGCAACTGGTAGCGGTATTCCTCGATCGAATGGCCGCTGGAGCAGGCGGTTTCCACCGCGTCGTTCACCTCTTGGGACGAAGCCGCCACGTAGTCGGCCACGGGGCTTTCGCTGTAGAACATGGGCGTGATCGCGAAGCTGCCGGGCCCGGGCAGTTTCACCCATTGGTCAACCTTGAACTGGGTGCGGTAGCCATAGGTGTCGCGCAAGGCTCGGGCGTTGTCTTTGACCATGCTGCCACTGCCCTTTTGGCCCCCGGATTCGAAGAAGGTCTTGACCATGTCGGCCGACTGCACCTGTGTCAACTGTCGCAAACGCATGCGGGCGTTGACCGCGAACAGGCCTCGCAGCGCGACGTCGACCGTGCCCGAGGCCGAGCCATCGGCCTGCACGATCACTTCGGTCTTCATGAGTTGCTGGTTGAAGCCCACCGGGGACACGGGCGTCTTCAGGCCATCCTGGTGGCCATCGACCAGCAGCACGGGCTTGCCTTCATCGGCGAAGGGCAGCATGCCAAAGGGCACGCTGTCCGCCGTGGTGTCCAGGTACAGGTTCAGGCTGGGGATGTGGTTGATGACCTGGTTGACCATGGACAACACCGGCACCTTGGGCAAGCCGTAGGCCGTGCCCGCGTTGATCAGGGCCTGGGTGCTCGCCATGCCCTTGGCCTTCAACAAGGCTTGCAGCAAGGTCGCGTGGTCCTTGCAGTCGCCGGCGCGCTTGTCCAGAATCGCGTCCACATCGCGGGGCACCGTGGACCCCAGGCGCAGGCACGGCACGGTGGTGGTAATGTTCAGCGTCACCCAGTTGTACAAGGCCTTGGCCACTTCGCGCGGGGCTTGGGCCTGGTCATCTTGCGTGATCTGGTCGGCCAGTTGCTTGACCTTGGGCGTCACCACGGCCTTGGCCTGGGCGGGCACGCCATAGGCTTTGGCCAGCTCGCCCTGGCTGCGGAACGTGGAGAACAGCACGCCCGCTTCTTCTTCCGATTCGTGGCCCGACAGTTTGGGCGGCGCGCTCTTGAGGGGTTGCAGGTTGTCCCAGGCCCATTCAACGACTTTGCGGCCCGCTTTTTCGACGCGCTTGATTTCGCGGAAACCACGCGCCTGGTCTTGCGTCCACATGCCGGCCGGCACATCGACCTTGATCCTCACATCGTCGTAGGCATCGGTCTTGGGAAAGCTTTCGTTGATGGAGAACTGCCGGGGGAACAGCGGCTTGGTGGTGACGCGGTAAGCCAGCACCACGGTGTCGCCCACGGCCACGCTGGGAAACTCGATGCTCAGGTCCTGCTGGCCCGACGCAGTGGCATCGGGCGCGTCCTTGAAGCCCGCCTTGGGCACCTTCAGGCGGCGGCCATCGGCCTTGCGCGTGTAGGCCTCGGTCACGGTCACCTTCTGCCACTGGCGGTCGTACAACACCGAAGTCCGGCTGGCACCGGCCACCATCTCGGGCTTCAACACGGCCATGGACCAGGCGCGCTCTTCCAGGTTGGCGCCATCTGGCTTGACGGTGTAGCTGACGGCATAGTGCGTCACGCGCGAGGCCAGGGATGGCGATTGTGCGGCCTCGGCAGCCCAGGCTCCGCCAGACAAGGTCAGCGCGCCCACCAAAGCGATGGCTTGCAAATGATTGGAGTTCAAAGTGTTTTCCGTTGGAGCCCGTGCAAGCCCGCAATCTAACCGAATGGCTCGAAGCCTGAATGCGGTGTTTACCTTTCTTCACGTCAACGCGGGGCCGCCAGGGCGCGTTGAATCCACATCCTCAACCACAACCCAGGACTCGATCATGACCAAGACCTTCGCCCTCGCCGCCATGCTGGCCGTTTTCGCCGCCAGCTCTTTCGCCCAACCGGCCACCATGGCTTCGGCCTCCGCCGCTGCCGCCAGCGGCGCGGCCCACAAGAAGCACGATGGCAAAGCGCACAAGCACGAAGTGCCCGCACATGCCGCTTCGGCCGCAGCCTCAAAGTAATCGACGCAGCATGAACTGAAAAGCCGGGGACCATGCCCGGCTTTTTTGTGTGCGCTTGTTACCAGCAGCGCGCCATGCCCAAGCGACAAAGACCCGAGCACACGCTGTTTCGCCAAAATCGGTGAAGATATGGGCGACCCCATGACTGACTGTAAGAGTAGGAGACCCCATGAAAAAAATGATTGCTGTGGCCTTGGCCGCTTGTGCCGTGGCCCCCGTGATGGCCGGCACCACCAACGTAGGTGTGTCCATCGGCATCAACCAACCCGGCGTGTATGGCCGGATTGACATTGGCAACGACGGCTACGGCCAACCTCAACTGGTGTACCCGCAGCCAGTGATCATCGCGCCGCCCGCCGTGGTCTACGAGCGCCGCCCCATCTACCTGTACGTGCCGCCAGCGCATCAGCACGACTGGCGCCATTACTGCGGCCGCTACCAAGCTTGCGGCCAACCGGTTTACTTTGTGCAAGAGCAATGGGTGCGCAACCGCTGGCAGCAAGAACACACCGGCAATGGCCGCCCTGGTTGGGACAACCATGATGACCGCGACGACGATGACCATGGTCATGGCAAAGACAAAGGCAAAGGCAAAGGCAAAGGTCACGGCAAACATGGCCGTGACTGAGTTCAGAGCATCTCTTCAGGGGCAAAGGGCGAGAGCAGCTTGATGGCGAACTTAAGCCACGCACTGGCCTCCGGTTCGTTCTGACCCAGCAAGGCCGGATCGGGCGGCGTGGTGTGCCATTGCACCCGCTGCCCTTCGCTCAGGGACAGGTAGTAGCTGGCCTCGCTCACCTCTTCAAACAGCAGCGCCAGTTGTTGTGCGATCTCAGGGCTGTGCATCAGCACGCCCATCTCGGAGTTGAGTTTGGCCGAGCGCGGGTCCAGGTTCATGGAGCCGACCAGCGCGCTCTGCCGGTCCACGACTACCACCTTGGCGTGCAGCGACGCGTGGGACGAACCAAACGAGCCCAGCTTGGCCTGCTTGGCATTCAGCAAGGGCCGCAACTCGTGCAGCTCCACGCCCATGGCCAACAACTGTGTGCGATAACGGGCATAGCCGATGTGCACCGCTGGCGCGTCGGTCGTGGCCAGTGAATTGGTCAGCACGCGAACCTTGACGCCCCGATCCCGCAAGCCCTTGAACAGCGCAAGCCCCCGAACTCCTGGCACAAAATAAGGCGAAATCACGATCAGTTCCTGGTGGGCCGATCGGATGATGCGGTCCACATCGTCGGCAATGGCTTCGGCCTGGGTGGGCTGGCCTTGGCTCTGCATTTTAGAGGGCTTGTCGGCCAGCACCGTGGCCCGCGCCCACACCAGTTTCAATCGGCCCTGTTTCAAATCGCGGGCAAAGTCTGTGCCCGGGATCGCCACCGGGACGACGGCTGGCTTGCTGGCACCGTCGGCCTCAGGCTCTGGCGCCAGCAAGGTGGACTTGCCCACCACCGCGGCCACCGGGTAGGCCATCGGGTCGTTCCAGAACCGATCGAACGTGGCCGACAGCGCCCGCACCGCCGGCCCCGCCACGATGATGTCGATGTCCAGGAAGTTGCTGTCCTGGCTTTGCACGAAGTAAGCATCGCCCAGGTTGCGCCCCCCCGTGATGGCCAGCGCGTTGTCGGCCACGAACATTTTGTTGTGCATGCGGTGGTTGATGCGGCTCATGTCCGTGATGGACGCCAGCACGCGGCTGATCGTGCCCAGGCGGCCCGCCGGGAAAGGGTTGTACAGGCGAACCTCGATGTTGGGGTGGGCCGTCAGGCGCAGCAGCCCCCGGTCCTGCCCTGCCGTGTTCAGGTCGTCCAGCAGCAGGCGCACGTGCACACCCCGATCGGCGGCCGCGCGCACCCGCTGCATCAGGCTGCGCGAGGAGCCATCGCTGTGGATGAGGTAGTACTGCAGGTCCAGCGTATGGCGGGCGTTGTCGGCCAAGGCGGCCAGCGCGCCCATGGCGTCCTCGCCCGACGACAGCAGGCGCAGGCCCGACACGTCGGGGCCCGGGGCGCTCTTGATGGTCAAGCGGCCGAGGTCGCTCGCCTGGTGGTCGGCCAGTGCATGCGCGTCGGCGCGGGGCACCGGCGCGGGCAAACTGGCGCAGGCTGTGGTCAAGGTGGCCATGCTCAGCGAGCACAGCATGCGCCTTGCCCACCGGGACAGGCTGCGAGCCACCGCGCTGACGTCAATCAGCATGAATGAGGTCATGGGTCATCTAAGGGCTTGTTGAACGGCCAGCCTAGCAGAACGGCCTGAAACATGCGCGCCAGCCATGGCGCATCGCTGGCGCGTCCCCATCTGGTCGCGCGAGGCCTTGTTGGACGCGGTGTGGGGCCTTAATGCCGCCAAGCTTGATGCACATCAAGCACCGTCAGCCCCGGCCTGATTAGGCTGGGGCCATGGCCCCTTACCCCACCTCACTCAGCCCATGGCGGCGTGGCGAGTTGCTGGCCCTGTTGGCAACCATCCCCGCTTTCTACATGGCCGCCTTGTCCACGCACCGCCTGGCCTGCGCGACCTTGTACCTGGTGGGCGGTGCCGCCTGCACCCTGGTGATCTTCCATGAAGTGCACCTCGCGAAACAGCGCAGGCCATGGAACCGGCGCTACGCCTCTCATCAGCTGTCGGGCGTTCTGGCGGGTGCCTTGCTGCTGTCGGCCATCCTGCCCTTGGGCGAACATCTGGACGTGCTCGGTGTGCGCCTGGCCACGGCACTCCTGATCATCCTGCGGTGTGGCCAATCGTTGTGGCCCCGGTTCTGGCGGGGCGGGCTGGCCCACCTGCTGACTTTGGCGGTGGGCATCCTGGGTTTGTGCGGCCTGGGCTTTTGGTGGCTGGAGCCGCAAGCACACACCTTTGGAGATGGCCTGTGGCTGGCCTTCACCACCGCGGCCACGGTGGGTTATGGTGACATCGTGCCAACCACACCCGCCGCCAAGATCTTCGCGGTGTTCGTGGTGCTGATGGGCTTTGCCGCCTTGTCACTGGTCACGGCGGCCATCGCCGCCATGTGGGTTCAATCTGAAGAAAAGCGCATGGAAGACGAGATCCTGCGCGACCTGCACCTTCAGATCAAAGGCCTCCGTGATGAACTCGCCGCCCTTCGGCATGACCTGAACCCCAAGGCGGGTGGGTGAACAGCCCGCCTGTAGGCGGTGCCCTACGTGAAATGCTGGCGCCTGCTGACGGGCGAGTGCACTCGTCCATCGCTACAGTAGCTTTTCAAAAGGAGTACCACTCATGTCCTTCGCACTTTACCTCGTCGGCTTTTTGCTGATCACTGGCGGCATCGCCTGGGGCCTGGTGGTGGCTGGCGTGCCTCACCTTTACATCGGCATCGCCTGCCTGATCCTGCTGGGCCTGGGCATCGTCACCGGCGTGTCCAAGACACGCGCGCGAGACTCCTCGCATTGAGCGATCTTCGGCGTGACCCCGCGCCATAATCAAGGAGAACACCATGGCCCATCAAGACACCCCACAAGACTTTGACGAATGCATCGAAGCCTGCGAGGAGGCATTGCATTTCAGCCAACAATGCGCCGCGGCCGACATCCGCGAGGCTGATCCGGCCATGGTCAAGTGCGCCTTGCTGTGCCTGGACTGCGCGGACATTTGCGCCACCACGCTGAAGGCCATGGCGCGTCGCTCCAACCACCACGGTGATTTTTGCGCCCTGTGTGCGCACATTTGTCGGGCGTGCGCCGATGAATGCGCCCGCCATGACCACGTTCACTGCAAGCAGTGCCAAGCCGCTTGCGAAGCGTGCGCCGTGGCCTGCGCCAAACACGCCTCAGAAAGACACGCCTCGTGATTAAAGTGCAGCGATGCTGCAGGCCGATAAGCAGAGATCACCGTTCCCAGGACTGTCGATGAACATCGCGAACACCGCCGGCGTCAGTGCCGCCACTCGGCGTCCACACCGCCAACGCGGCCAGTCTGCTTCAGGCCATTCCTCAACCCGCCTTGACTCACTCAGCTGGCCAGTCCTCGCCCGCCCTTGCGCATGCCCGTGCCGTATTCATCGGGCTGCCGCACCGCCCGGTGCACGTCTTCGCAGGTCATGCAAATGCCCTGCAGAAAATGGTCACGCAACTGCAGCACGGTGTCCACCGAGTCGTCCGAGGCGTCGATCAGGTAGCCTTGGATGCGCTCCATCTCTTCGATCTGGCTGTCGCTGAAAGTGGGCTTGGCCCAGAGCGGCAACATGGCGCAAACGGTGAGGCCCCAAGCCGTGGGCTGGTGATGCACTTCTTGGGCCAACATCGCCTGGTTCAGCGCTTCAAGCTGGCTGGCATCCAAGTCTTCGATCAGGCCCTGCTCAACCACCTGAGCGGCCACCACCCGGGGCTCGATCACGTCAATCACCACGCGGCACATCAGCAGGTCGCCATGGGCGTGCAAGCGGTGTTGCCAGTGCCCCTGGTACAGACAAGCTGGGGCAATTCGTTGATCGCTGTCTGACGATACATTGTCAAACCAGTTCATGGCGCCATCCTCCGTGAGATCGATCTGTGTCAGGAAGGTGACCTCTGCGGCATTGCAAAGACCACTGGTAACCATCATGCAGAAATCGGGCCGACTTTGGTGGACCAAATTGGCACGAATAAACCGATTAGGGGTTTTCATGCAACGAGGCGGCACCAGGCCTTGATCCGGCGATATGCTGTTGGACCCCGCCTCAAAACTCGCTGTGCTTTTTGCTGTTGCCGCGAGACTGTTCTGCGGGATACCGCTGGGCATTGATCACCATCTTGCGGCGGGCCGCATCCATCAGGTCGATGTTCAAGGCCGATGACAACTGCACCAGATAGAGCAGCACATCGGCCATCTCGAAAGCCACGGCCTGGCGTTTGTCGGCATCCAGATGGCGGCTTTGCTCCTCGGTCAGCCACTGGAAATGTTCCAGCAATTCGCTGGCCTCCACCGTGAGCGCCGAGGCCAAATTTTTCGGCGAGTGAAACTGCTGCCAATCACGGGCTTGGGCGAACTCGTCCAGGTCTTGGGCCAATTGTTGGATGGGGTCGTTCATGTGTTCACACAGGCAGAATGCTGATCAACCTCATTCTGCAGCCGATCCGTGACACCTTTTCAAGCCTTGCTCGATGCCATCGCCACCACCGAGTTGCCCACCGAGGCCCAACGCGTCTTCCATGGCCGGGGCGGCTTGTTCGCGGGTTGCGAGCAGTGGGCGCTGGACTACTTCACACCCGTCTGGCTGTTGACCAGCTTCCAAGCGGTGAGCGATGAAGAACTGGCGCCCATCCAATCGGCCCTGGCGCAGCGCTGGGCTCAGATCGCGCCTGGCCAAGCGTTCAACCTGGCGCTTCAAACCCGCGACGACGCACGCGCCGACACGCGCCTGCTGGCCGGCGAGGTGCCCGATCCCCACGTGGTGGATGCACAAGGGGCCCGTTACCGGGTGCACCTGCTGCGGGGCCTGAACCATGGCTTCTTTTTGGACATGGCCGAGGGCCGCCGTTGGGTGCGCGAGCACGTGGCGGCCCGCCCGGGCTTGAGGAAGGTGCTCAACCTGTTTGCCTACACCTGCTCCTTCTCGGTGGTGGCCTTGCAAGCGGGCGCCAGGCAGGTCATCAACATGGACATGAGTGGCGCGGCGCTGTCCATCGGCAAACAAAACCACCAACTCAATGGCCTGACCAGCGGTGCCAGCTTTCTGCCGCACGACATCTTCAGCTCATGGGGCACGATCACCCGACGCGGCCCTTACGACCTGATCATCCTGGACCCGCCCAGTTATCAGAAGGGCAGCTTCGTGGCCGAGAAGGATTACGCCAAGCTCATGCGCCGCCTGCCTGATCTGCTGGCCCCGGATGGGCATGCGCTGCTGTGCTTGAACTCACCCAGGCACAGCGTGGCTTTCTTGCAAGATCAGATGAAAGAGCTGGCACCCGACTTGAGCTTCGTGGAGCGCGTGGCCAACCCGGCGGTGTATGCCGATGTGTCCAGGGATCGGGCCTTGAAGGTGCTGGTGTACAAGGCGCCCCCTTTGTGAAGATCTCCCAACGCGCCCAAGCCATCACGCCCTTCCTGGCCATGGAGTTTGGCAAGCGCGCCGCCGCGCTCGAAGCCGCTGGCCACCGCGTGATCCGCCTCAACCTGGGCGGCGGTTGTCAAACCATTTGTCGCAAAAAACTTTAAGCTCAAGCTGCTTTTTTGAGTGGTTCTCCAATGTTGGATTTGTCTGGATTGAGGAGGACTGTGTCCTGACGAGTCCAATCACGGGTGTGTCCAGACCACCGG
>NZ_JACMNS010000097.1 GCF_014378415.1 Aquabacterium sp. | reverse complement strand
GACACGATGATCGTGATGTCGCGCATGCGGCGGATCTCGTTCAGGGCCTTGGCGATGTCCTTGATGATGGAAGGCTGGATGCCCTCGGTGGGCTCGTCCAGCAGCAGCACCTTGGGGTTGGTGACCAGCGCGCGGGCAATGGCCAGTTGCTGTTGCTGCCCGCCCGACAAGTTGCCCCCCTTGCGAGCGCGCATGTCGAACAACACCGGGAACAGCGCGTAGATCTCATCGGGGATGCGCTTGTGCTTGGCGTTCTCCAGGCCGGTCTGGATGTTCTCTTCCACCGTCAGGGTGGGGAAGATCATGCGGCCCTGCGGCACGTAGGCGATGCCCTTGGCGACGCGCCGATAGCTCTCGTCTTTGGTGATGTCGAGCCCGCCCACTTCAACCTTGCCCGACTTGGTGGGCAGCACGCCCATCAGGCTCTTGAACAACGTGGTTTTGCCCATGCCGTTGCGGCCCATGATGGCGATGGTTTCTTTGGATTGGGCCTCGAACGAGATGCCGTGCAGCGCCTCGCTCTGGCCATAGGCGACAAACAGATCGGTGACTGACAACATGGTGTGTGTTTCCTTAGTGGCCGAGGTAGACGTCGATGACCTTGGGATCGTTCTGGACCTTGTCCATCGACCCTTCCGCCAGGATCTTTCCCTGGTGCATCACGGTCACCTTGTCGGCGATGCGCTTGACGAACTCCATGTCGTGCTCGATCACGATGAGCGAGCGGTTCTTGGCGATGCGTTGCAGCAGCTCGGCGGTGAGTTCGCGCTCGCGCACGCTCATGCCGGCGATGGGCTCGTCCAGCATCAGCAGTTCCGGGTCTTGCATCAGCAGCATGCCGATCTCCAGCCATTGCTTCTGGCCGTGCGACAGCAGGCCCGATTCGGTGTGCAGTTGGTCCTTCAGGCCGATCTCTTCAACGATCGACTGGATGCGGGCCTTGACCTCGTCGGTGCAGCTGAAGGACAGGGCGCCAAACACGCTGCGGCCACGCGGAAAAGACACTTCCAGGTTCTTGAAGACGCTGAGGTTTTCGTAGATGGAGGGCGTCTGGAACTTGCGGCCGATGCCGGCACGCACGATCTTGTGCTCCTGCATCTTGGTCATCTCTTTGTTCTTGAACTTGATGCTGCCGCTGGAGGCCCGGGTCTTGCCGCAGATCAGGTCCAGCAGCGTGGTTTTGCCCGCGCCGTTGGGGCCGATGATCACGCGCAGCTCGCCGCGGTTCACGTACAAGGTCAGGGCATCGATGGCCTTGAAACCATCGAAGGACACGGTGAGGTCTTCCACCGCCAGAACGAAGTCAGTGTTGCTCATGATCAGGATTCCTTGTGGTGATCAGGCTTGCTGGTTGCTCATGCCCTTGGGCATGAGCGGGGTGGGCGGCTTGGCGTCATCGACATCCGCATCGCGGGCCTTGCGGCGTGCCTTCTCTGCCGCCAGATCAACACGGCGCTTGGCGGCCCAGGGCTTGATCTTTTCTTCGTACAAACCGGCCAAGCCGTTGGGGAAGGCCATCACCACACCGATGAACAGCGCGGCCATCAGGAAGAGCCACAGATCAGGCGCGGTCTCCGAGAAGTAGGTCTTGCCCGCGTTCACCAACAAGGTGCCATACACCGCACCGACCAGGCTCATGCGCCCACCCACGGCCGCAAAGATCACCATCTCGATCGACGGCACGATGCCGACGAAGGAGGGCGACATGAAGCCCACCTGCAAGGCGAACATCGCGCCGCCAATGCCCGAGATACCCGCCGCCAGGCAGAAGGTGAAGACCTTGAACATCGACACGTCGTAGCCCGAGAAGCGCACGCGGTCTTCCTTGTCGCGCATGGCCAGCAGCAGGGTGCCCAGCTTGCTGGTCTGAACCCATTTGCACAGCAGGATGCAACCCAGCAGCAGGCCAGCATTCACGAAGTACAGGATCAGCTTGGCGCTGTCGGTGCGGGTGTCCCAGCCCAACACGGTCTTCAGGTCGGTCATGCCGTTGATGCCGCCGGTGTAGCCCTGTTGGCCGATGATCAGCACCGTCACGATCAAGGCCACGGCCTGCGTGATGATGGCGAAGTACACGCCCCCCACGCGCCGCTTGAACATGGCGTAGCTGATGATGAAGGCCAACAAAGTAGGCACCAATATCACGGCGATCAAGGTCAGTGGCAGGCTTTGAAAGGGCTTCCAGAACAGTGGCAGGGCCGTGATCTGGTTCCAATCCATGAAGTCCGGGATTCCAGGTGTGGACTGGATCTTGGTGGTGATCGGGTCAGAGGCTTCCAGCTTCAAAAACATGGCCATGCAATAGCCACCCAGGCCGAAGAACACGCCCTGGCCCAGGCTCAGGGTGCCGCTCCAGCCCCACAGCATCACCAGGCCGATGGCCACGAAGCCGTAGGTCAGGTACTTGCCCACCAGGTTCAGGCGAAAGATGTCCATCGACAGCGGGAACACCACCAAGATCACCAGGGCCAGCAACAGGATGCTGCCCAGACTCGACGTTTTCAACCAGTTCAAAAGACTCTTCATGGGGATGTACTCCGTGTGTCGGTCAGGTCGGGCGTGGGTTGACGAATCAACGGCGCACCTTGGAGGCAAACAGGCCTTGCGGACGGATCATCAGGATCACCACGATCAGCGACAGCGTCAGCACCTTGGCCATGGAACCCGTGATGAAGAACTCTGCGATGGACTGCGTCTGGGCGATGCCGAAGGCCGAGGCCACGGTGCCCAGCAAGCTGGCCGCACCACCGAAGGTCACCACCAGGAAGGCGTCGACGATGTAGAGCGAACCCGAGGTGGGGCCGGTGGAGCCAATGGTGGTGAAGGCCGCGCCCGCGATGCCGGCGATGCCGCAACCAATGGCAAAAGTGAGTCGGTCGGTGCGGCTGGTGTTGATGCCGATGGCGTTGGCCATCATGCGGTTGGACACCGAGGCGCGAACACGCAAACCCCAGCGCGACTTGTACAGCGCCACCATCACGCAGGCGGTGACCAAGGCCGTCAAGCCCATCACGAACATGCCGTTGATGGGGATGTCCAGGCCCTCTTTCGGTGCCCACGAACCCATCAGCCATTCGGGCAGGGTGGGGCTCACTTCTTTGGGGCCGATGAAGGTGCGAAAGCACTGCTGCATGCCCAGGCTCAAGCCCCAAGTGGCGAGCAGGGTGTCCAGCGGGCGCTTGTACAGGTGGCGGATCAAGGCCCATTCGGCCAGATAGCCAACGGCGAACGCAAAGATGAAGGCCAGGACGATGGCGCAGGGAAAGTAATAAGGCATGAAGCTGGGGTACTTCACTTCAACATAGCTCGACACCATGTAGATCGTGTAGGCGCCGATGGTCATGAACTCGCCGTGGGCCAGGTTGATCACGCCCATCTGACCAAAGATGATGGCCAGGCCGAGGCCCATGAGCAGCAGCACGGAAAACAGGCTCAAGCCTGCGAACCCCTGCATCACGCTGATGTTGAGTATTTCTGAAAGAGTCATCACGCGCTCCTGACCGAACTGACCAAACCGAATGAAAAAACCCCTCGCCGAGCCGGCCGATACTGCTGGGCCGGAGGCGAGGGGGTACTGCCTTACTGGTAACCCTTGGGGAAAGGATTGGGTTCGATCAGATCTTTCGATTCGGCCACCACCTTGAAGGTGCCGTCAGGCTGGCCTTGGGCAATGCGGGCCTTGCTCCACAAGTGGTGGTTCTCGTGCAGCTTCACGTACCCTTCTGGTGCGATCTTCAGCTCGATGCCTGGGGAGGCGGCCACGACCTTGTCCACGTCAAAGCTACCAGCCTTCTCCACAGCAGCCTTCCACAACCAGGGGCCGAGGTAACCGGCTTGCGTCACGTCGCCGATCACCGATTTGGGGCCGTACTTGGCCTTGAACGCGGCAACGAACTTCTTGTTGTTGTCGTTGGGCAGGGATTGGAAGTACTTCATCGACGAGTAGAAGCCTGCGAAGTTTTCGCCACCCACGCCGAGCATTTCGTCCTCGGTCACCGACAGGGTCAGCAGGAACTGCTTGGCGCCCGTGATGCCGGCTGCCTTGAGCTGCTTGTAGAAGGCCACGTTCGAGCCACCCACCACGGCCGCGAAGATGCAGTCGGGCTTGGCGACCTTGATCTTGTTGATCAGGGAGTTGAAGTTGGTGTTGCCCAGGGGGTAATACTCTTCACCCACCACGCTGCCCAGCTTGCCGACGCTCTCGATGTGCTTGCGCGCAATCTTCATCGAGGTGCGTGGCCAGATGTAGTCAGAGCCCACCAAGAAGTAGGTCTTGGCTTTCTTCTCTTTTGAGGCCCAGTCCAGGCCCCAGATGATCTGCTGCGTGGCTTCCTGGCCGGTGTAGATCACGTTCTTGGACTGCTCCAGGCCTTCGTAGAAGGTGGGGTAGTACAGCAGGCCGTTTTCCTTTTCAAAGATCGGCAGCACGGCCTTGCGCGAGGCCGATGTCCAGCAACCGAACACGGCGGCCACGTGGTCGTTGACCAGCAGCTTCTTGGACTTCTCGGCAAACGTGGGCCAATCAGAGGCGCCGTCTTCCTTGATCACCTTGATCTTGCGGCCCAGGATGCCGCCCATGGCGTTGATCTGGTCAATGGCCAGTTGCTCGGCCTGGATGGCGCCGGTTTCCGAGATCGCCATGGTGCCGGTTGCGGAGTGCAACTGGCCCACGGTGACTTCGGTGTCGGTGATGGCCAGCTTCGTCGTGTTGATCGCTGAAGTGGCGGGGGCGGCTCCGTGGCTCAGCCCAGTCATGCCCACGAGGGGAAGGGCACCAATGCCCTGCAACAGGCGGCGGCGGTTTTGCTGATTGGAATCGTCACGGTCATTCGACATGGAAAAGCTCCTTGCACACTAAAAGGGACTACGGATGCCACACCTTGGTGCATGCATGATTTCGTGCATGCACTGTTGGTGTGACCATGGCCTTCACAGTAAGCAAGATGCGGGCTTCCTTGAATACGTCATTCAACGTAGACGGCGTGGTGGATCGCTTCTTGCAAATGGACTAAGGTCGTCACTCCTCGGGGCCAGTTGTGTCCGTTGCCCGGCAGAAGATCTTTCGCATTCGTCGTGACTACAACTCCTGGGTGGCCAACGAGACCCTGGAGGACTACGCCCTTCGCTATACGCCACGCACCTTCCGCAAGTGGTCGGAGTTCCGCGTGGCCAACACGGCCTTTGGCGCGGTGTCCTTCCTGGCGCTGGAGGCCATTGGCGGCGCCATCGCGCTGAACTACGGCTTCTCGAACATGCTGTGGGCCACGCTGGTGGTGGGCCTGATCATCTTCATGACGGGCTTGCCCATCAGCTACTACGCGGCCAAGTACGGGCTCGACATGGACCTGCTCACGCGTGGTGCGGGCTTTGGCTACCTGGGCTCCACGCTCACCTCGCTGATCTACGCCAGCTTCACCTTCATCTTCTTCGCGTTGGAGGCGGCCATCATGGCGCTTGCCTTGCAGATGGTGTTCGGCTGGTCGCTGCCGGTTTGCTATCTGGCGTCCTCGCTGGTGATCGTGCCGCTGGTCACGCATGGCATCACCTTGATCTCGCGTTTGCAGTTGTGGACACAACCCGTGTGGGCCGTGCTCTTCGTGTGCCCGTTTGTGTTCGTGGCCATCAAGCGGCCTGAGGCTTATGTGGAGTTCACCGGCATGGTGGGCCGCAGTTCGGGCAGCAGTGATTTCAACTTGATGGCCTTTGGCATGGCGGCCACGGTGGTGTTCTCGCTGATCGTGCAGGTGGGTGAGCAAGTCGACTTTCTGCGATTTCTGCCCGAGAAAACCAAAGAGAACCGCGTGCGCTGGTGGGCCGCCGTGCTGGTGGCGGGGCCCGGCTGGATCGTGCCCGGCATGCTCAAGATGGTGGGCGGTGGCTTCCTGGCCTTCCTGGCCCTGCAGCACCATGTGCCGGCCCACAAGGCCATGGAGCCCACGCAGATGTACCTGGCCGGCTTCAGCGAAGTGTTCACCTCGCCCACCTGGGCGCTGGGCACCATGGTGCTGTTCGTCATCGTCTCGCAGGTCAAGATCAACGTGACCAATGCCTACGCGGGGTCGCTGGCCTGGTCCAACTTTTTCGCGCGGCTCACACACAGCCATCCGGGCCGCGTGGTGTGGTTGGTCTTCAATGTGTTGATCGCGGTCATGCTGATGACGTTGGGCGTGTTCGGTGCGCTGGAGCGCGTGCTGGGGCTGTACGGCAACGTGGCCATCGGCTGGGTGGGGGCGCTGGTCGCTGACCTGGTCATCAACAAGCCCCTGGGCTGGAGCCCCAAGCACATCGAGTTCAAGCGCGCCTATTTGTATGACTTGAACCCCGTGGGCCTGGGGGCCACCTTGCTGGCCACGGTGATGGCTTTCGCCGCGCACGCGGGCATGTTTGGCGCGCTGGCACAGGCGGGATCGCCTTTCATCGCCCTCATCACGGCCTTGATCACCTCGCCGCTGCTGGCCTGGACCACCAAGGGCCGCTATTACTTGGCCCGGCCCAACAAGACACCTTGGGCACCCGGGCAGATGGTGGCCTGCTCGGTGTGTGAGAACCAGTTCGAGTCCGAAGACATGGCCAGCTGCCCGGCTTATGACGCGCCCATCTGCTCGTTGTGCTGCACCTTGGAATCGCGTTGTCATGATCGTTGCAAGAGCCGCTCCAGTGCAGCCGAGCAGGTGTCTGATGCGCTGACGGCGGTGCTGCCATTGCAACTGTCCAGCCGCATCAATTTCCGCGTGGGGCACTACCTGGTGGTGTTCCTCTCATTGGCGGCCGTGCTGGCGATGGTGCTGGGCGTGGTCTATTACCAGGAGGGGGTGGTCAACCACGTGCTGGATGCCGTGAACTCCCCCGCCGTGGCCTTGCTGGAAGGCCCCTTCATCAAGGTCTATGCGCTGTTGCTGTTGGCGGCGGCGGTGTGCTCCTGGTGGGTGGTGCTGGCCTCCGAGAGCCGGCACCTGGCCCAAGATGAGAGCAACCGCCACAACCAGTTGCTGCAGCTTGAAATCGACGCGCACCGCCGCACCGATGCCGCTTTGCAAGCCGCCAAAGACCTGGCCGAAGCCGCCAACCAAGCCAAGACCCGCTACGTGGCCGGCATGACGCATGAGCTGCGCACGCCGCTCAACAGCATCATGGGTTACGCGCAGATCCTGCTCAAGGACGAGCAGCGGCAAGGCTCGGGTCGTGAGGCTTTGAACACCATCCAGCGCAGCGGCGAACACCTCATGGGCCTGATCGATGGCCTGTTGGACCTGGCCCGCATCGAGGCCGGCCGCCTGCGCTTGGACCCGGTGCCATTGCCCCTGCGCGAGTTTCTGGACGACGTGGTGCGCATGGTGCAAACGCAGACCGAGGCCAAGGGCCTGCACTTTGCGCTGGAAACGCGCGGACGCGTGCCCGCCTGGGTCTACGCCGATGCCAAGCGCCTGCGCCAGATCCTGCTGAACCTGCTGAGCAACGCCGCGCGCTTCACTTACAAGGGCCGCATCACGCTGATGGTCGATGCGCGCCGCGAGGTGCTGCGCTTCGAGGTCATCGACACCGGCATTGGCATCGCACCTCAGGATCTGGACCGTATCTTCCTGCCCTTTGAGCGTGGCAGCGCGGGCCGCCGCAGCAGCGAACCCGGCACGGGCCTGGGCCTGACCATCACCCACTTGCTGACCGAGTTGATGGGCGGCGAGCTCAGCGTGAAGAGCGAGCTGGGGCAGGGCAGCACCTTCACCGTGCGCATGTACCTGCGCGAGATTGCCGCGCCCGCCATGCCGCCGCAATCGGCGCTGGCCGCGCGTCCACGCCACTTGCTGATCACCGGCTACCAAGGGCCGCGTCGCACCCTGCTGGTGGTGGACGACCAGCCCATCCAGCGCCAGATGCTGGCTGGCATGCTGCTGCCATTGGGCTTTGTTCTGCGCGAAGCGGCCAGCGGCCAGGAATGCCTTGAAAGCGTGCGCGAAGCCTGCCCCGATGCGGTGCTGCTGGACATCACCATGGACGATGTCGATGGCTGGCAAGTGGCCCGGCAGATCCGTGCGGCCGGTTTCCATGATGTGCCCATCATCATGGTCTCGGCCAATGTGTTTGAGAATCGGCCCGAGAACCTGCAGGCCGCGCAATGCCAGGCCTTCATCGCCAAACCCGTGATCGAATCAGAATTGCTGGACACCCTGGGTGAGCACTTGCACATCGAGTGGAGCACCGAGCCCGCCGCTTTGCCGCTTCACCTGTTGACCCAACGCAGCAACGATGCCGAGGCCATCGGCTCCCCCCGTCTCACGGCCAGCGACCTGCCCGCCGAAGTGGTGGAAGAGCTGTGTCGCCTGGCCCGCATCGGGCACTTGCGCGCTTTGCGCCAGAAGCTGACGCAACTGACCGAGCGCTATCCGCAATGGCAAAGCGAGTGGGTCAACCTGTCCCACCTGGCCGACCAATTCGAGTTCGACACCTTGATCGAACGTTTGAACCCCGTGATTTCTGAGGACGCTTTGGATGAGCCCCAAGCCTGAACCCCACCTGGGCACCGTGCTGGTGGTGGACGATGCCCTCGACACCCTGCGCATGCTGTGCGATGCGCTGGCCAACGAGGGCTACACCGTGCTGGTGGCCCGCGATGGCCTGCAGGCGCTGGACCGCCTGTCCCTGATCCTGCCCGACGCCATCCTGCTGGACGCGGTGATGCCGGGCCTGTCGGGCTTCGAGACTTGCCGCAAGATCAAGGCGCACGAGGTCTGGTGCAAGATCCCCGTGATCTTCATGACCGGCCTGTCCGAGACCGCTGACGTGGTGGCCGGTTTTGACGCGGGTGGGGTGGACTACGTGGTCAAGCCGGTGCGCATCGAAGAGGTGTTGGCGCGTTTGGCCACGCACCTGCGCAATGCCTGGGGCACGCGCCCGCGCCTGAACCTGGCCGCACTCACCCCGCGCGAAACCGAGGTGCTGTCATGGTTGGCCAAGGGCAAGACCAACCGCGACATCGCCGAGATCCTGGGCCTGAGCCACCGCACGGTGAACAAGCACCTGGAGCACATCTTTGAAAAGCTGGGTGTGGAGACGCGGGCGGCGGCGGCGGCCTTGGCCAGCCGGGCGGTGCTGGCCTGACTCGTCGTCAATGAAGCGAGGGCACTTGACGATTCGTAATCGAATGATTACAGTTGGGCATGCCATCGATTAAGCCGCTCCCCGAGTTCACACGGTGGTTGGACGCGTTGCCAGACGGCACGGTTCGCGGTTTAGTGGTGGCCCGCATCAAACGCCTTTCGCTCGGCTTGATGGGTGATGTTGCCCCGGTTGGAGAGGGTGTCTCTGAGTTGCGCATCCATGTGGGTGCTGGATGGCGGGTGTACTTCGTTCAGCGCGGCAAGGACGTGATCGTGTTGCTGGCTGGTGGATCGAAACGAAGTCAGGCTTCCGACATCAAGCGCGCAAAGGCATTGGCTCAATTGTTAAACTGACTCAAGGAAAAGATCATGACTGCACGCATCAAAGTTGACGATCTGCCCGAATTCGACGCTGCGCCATACCTCGACAACGAGACCACCATGGCGGCCTACCTGACCGACATTCTTGAAGCGAATGACCCCGCGCTGCTGGCCGCAGCATTGGGCGACATTGCGCGCGCGCGGGGCATGAGCGAGATTGCCAAAGCATCTGGAATCACCCGCGAGGCGCTTTACAAAGCACTGCGAGCGGATGCTCAACCGCGTTTTGACACCATCAGTCGCGTTTGCACCGCGCTGGGTGTTCGTTTGGTCGTGCAACCGATTCACGGTTGAACTCAGAACGTGCTGGCCTAAGCAGCCTTCAGCAGCTCATGCACATCGTGCGTCATCACGGCCAGGAACACCAGCAGGCCCAGGTAGGCCGTGCCATAGATCCAGCGCGTTTGCGGTGAGGCGCGGTAGTAGTCGGCGTGGATGGGATCCTCAGCGCGGAACTTCCAGGCCTTGAACACCTGCGGTGCCGCCAGCAAAGCCACGATCAGCAGCACCGGGTTGGGGTTCAGCCAGAACAGGCCGACCAGGATGGGCGCGCCCAGCAGCCACAGCTTGGGCGACAACACGGCGGTGATGCGGCCACCATCCAGTGGCGACAGCGGGATCAGGTTGAACAGGTTCAAAAAGAAGCCCGCGTACGACACCGCCAGCAGCCACATCAGATCAGGCCCGCCATCGCGCGCCACGGCATAGCAGGCCAAGGCGCCCAGGGTGCCGATCAGGGGGCCACCCAGGCCCACGTAGGCCTCGGTCTCGGCGTTGTGTGGCATGTCTTTCATCTCGATCCACGCGCCCAGAAAAGGGATGAAGGTTGGCGCGCCGACCTTCAGGCCCCGCTGCCGCGCGGCGATGAAATGGCCCATCTCGTGCACGAACAGCAGGCCCACAAAGCCCACCGCATAGCGCCAGCCGTAGATCCACGCGTACACCCCCACCGACAGCAGCATGGTGCCGCCCGTGGTCAACAGCTTGCTGAACTTCAGCGCGCCGAACAGCAACAGCAACCACTTGATCATGGCGTTGGCGTCGTGGTGGCCACCACCAGTTGTGCCTCGCCCTCGGTCTGCACCACCTGGTGGCCATGAACCTTCAAACTGCCTTCCACGAACCAGCGCACGGCACGTGGATACACCGCGTGCTCCTGCTTCAGCACCCTCGCCGACAAGCTGTCGGGCGTGTCGTCGGCCAGCACGGGCACGGCGGCCTGCATCACGATCGGGCCATGGTCCAGCTCCGGCGTCACGAAGTGCACCGTGGCACCGGCCAGCTTGCAACCTGCCTCAATGGCGCGCTGGTGCGTGTGCAGGCCGGGAAACGCGGGCAACAGCGAGGGATGGATGTTCAGCATGCGCCCCTCGAACTGCCGCACAAAGCCCTCGGTCAGGATGCGCATGAAGCCGGCCAGCACCACCAGGTCGGGCGCGAAGCCGTCAATGGTGCGTGCCAGCTCGGCGTCAAAGGCCTCGCGGGTGTCGAACTGGCGGTGGTCGACCGAGGCCGTGGCAAGGCCCCGGTCGGCCGCGAAGCGCAAGCCCGTGGCCTCGGCCTTGTTGCTGATGACGGCGGCGACACGCGCCGGCCAGTGCTCAGAGGCGCAGGCCTCAACGATGGCTTCCATGTTGGAGCCGCGTCCGGAAATCAAGATGACGATTTTTTTCATGCGGCGTAGAGTGTAGCGGGGTGGCTTTTTTGAGTGCCCTTCTACAATGCGCCTCTTTCCCGCCACCACGCAACCGCCCCACCCGAGCCAGCCATGACCGAACGCGTTCTCACCGGCATCACCACCACCGGCACCCCGCACCTTGGCAACTACGTCGGTGCCATCCGACCCGCCATCGCGGCCAGCCGGGAGGCCGGCGTTGAAAGCTTCTTTTTCCTGGCCGATTTCCACGCCCTGATCAAGTGCGCTGACCCTGCCCGCATCGAGCGCTCGCGCATCGAGATCGCCGCCAGCTGGATCGCGGCCGGGCTGGACCCGGAGCTCGTCACCTTCTACCGCCAGAGCGACATCCCCGAAACGCCCGAGCTGACCTGGCTGCTGACCTGCGTGACCGCCAAGGGCCAGATGAACCGCGCCCACGCCTACAAGGCCTCGGTCGATGCCAACGAGGCGGCTGGCGAGGAGCCTGATGCGGGCATCAACATGGGCCTGTTCAGCTACCCCATCCTGATGGCGGCCGACATCTTGCTGTTCAACGCCCACCGCGTGCCCGTGGGCCGTGACCAGGTGCAGCACATCGAGATGGCCCGCGACGTTGCCCAGCGCTTCAACCACGTGTTTGGCGCCGGCAAGGAGTTGTTCGTGCTGCCCCAGGCCGAGATTGAAGAGGCCGTGGCCACCTTGCCCGGCCTGGACGGCCGCAAGATGTCCAAGAGCTATGACAACACCGTGCCGCTGTTCGAAGGCGGCCCCAAGGCTTTGAAGGACGCCATCGCGCGCATCGTCACCGACTCGCGCCTGCCCGGTGAGCCCAAGGACCCCGAAGGTGCCCACCTGGTCACCATCCACGATGCCTTCGCCAACGAGGCGCAGCGCGCCAGCTTCCACGCCGACCTGCGCGCCGGCTTGGGTTGGGGCGAGGCCAAGCAGCGCGTGGTCGAATTGATCGAAGCCCATGTTGGACCGATGCGTGCGAAGTACGAGCACCTGATGGCACACCCTGAGCAGATCGAAGAGATCCTGCTGGTGGGTGCCCGCAAGGCCCGCTCCGTGGCCACGCCTTTCTTGAATGAGCTGCGCGATGCCGTGGGCTTGCGCAAGATGGTGGCGGTGGCTGCGCCCAAGGCCCAAGCCGAGCAGGCTGGCAAATCGGCCCTGCCGGTGTTCAAGCAATACCGCGAGGCCGATGGCCAGTTTTACTTCAAGCTGACCACGGCCGATGGCGGGCTGCTGCTGCAAAGCCAGGCCTTCGCCGAAGGGCGCGAGGCGGGCACTTGGGTTAAACGCTTCAAGCAAGAGGGCGCTCAAGCACTCGCTGGCGCCCCGGTTGAGATGGCTTCGGGCGTGGCCAAAGCCGACGTTGAAGCCGCTTTGAGCGCGCTTGTCGCGGCACAGGACTGAGCACCACCATGGCCGGCATCCACATCACCGACATCGAATCTGCCATCAACTGGTGGCGCGAGCGCAGCCCGTCCGTGGACGGCATCCAGTCGTGCGCGCAAGTGAGCGCCCTGGCCGAGGTTTACGCCCTCATGGTCTATTACCGCGAACCATCGTGTGATGAGGCCACCATGCCCGCCAAGGCCAAGCAAGCCTGGCTGGATTGGTACGACACCACGCCCGACACCCCCTGCATCGCCATCTGCTCCACCAGCCAGGGTGACGACATTTGCAAGGGCTGTGGCCGCACCTTTGACGAAGTCCAGTTGTGGCCCGAGATGACCCCCAGTGAAAAGCGCGGTACTTGGCGGCGCATCACCATGGAGTCCAGCGCCTGGCGCTTCAACCGTTATTCAGAGCGGGCCCGGGAGGGCGTGGCCAAGCCCAGCACTGACGGGCAAACCACCTGAACGTCTGCCAATCGGCCCCCACAATGGGGCCAGCCTGACGCCTTGCTCATGTCATCGGCCGGAAACGGGGGGCGTCTGCTAGCCGACATATTCGATTGACATCGAGCCAGTGAGGGCATGTGGATGAAGTTGGTTCAGAACAGCGGCGTAGACCGCGTCATCGACTTGGTACAGCCGTACCTGAAACCTGGCAGCCAACTGGGTTGCGTCACCCCATCATTCTCGCTTTTTGCCTTTGCCGAACTGCGCGATGCGCTGATCAAGCTTGAACGGGTTCAGCTTATCTTGCCCCCGGCTGACGACGCGCTAGAGTTCATGGGCCGCGAAGGTGATCGTGCCAATCGAAACAAGATACAGGCTCGGGGGCTTGCGAACCAGTGCGCGCAGTGGCTACCCACTGCTGCTGTTGCTGGCGACGCCGCGAGGCGCTGCGAGAATGCCATCGGCTAGATCAAGAAAGCGCCCGGCTGCGCACGCAAGCCAGCAAGGAAAAACAGATGGCCAAGCAGGTTGATTTGAACCTGGCGTTGCAGCGACTGCACGCCGACTTGGCCGCTGCCCGCGAACAACTTTGAAGATGAAGCAGATGACTGAGAACAAGATGCACAAGATCGACGCGACCAGTGCGCAAGCGCAATCGACAGACATCACGGCCATGAACATTGAGCAGCTCAAGGCGCTGTTCCCTGAGCTCATCACCGAAGGGCCGACCGGCGTGGCGGTGAACGTGGACGTGCTTAAAACGCTGGTGGGCGACAAAACGACCACCGATGCCGAGGAGAAATACGGCCTCAACTGGCACGGCAAACGGCAAGCGCGAAAGCTGGCCCTGACGCCCAGCACTGGGACGCTGCGGCCTTGCCCCCAGGACAGCGTTGATTGGGACACGACCCAGAACCTGATGATCGAGGGCGACAACCTGGAAGTGCTCAAGCTCTTGCAAAAGAGTTATGCGGGCAAGGTCAAGTTGATCTACATCGACCCGCCGTACAACACCGGCAATGATTTCGTCTACCCTGACAATTTCCAGGACAGCATCAAGAACTACTTGGAGTTGACCGGGCAGGCTGAGGGCGGCGTGAAGATCAGCAGCAACACCGACGCCAGTGGGCGCTGTCACACTGACTGGTTGAACATGATCTACCCGCGAGTCAAACTTGCGAGAAATCTGCTGAAAGACGATGGAGTCATCTTGATTTCCATCGATGACCACGAGATAGAGAACCTTCGACGCGTCTTTGGTGAGTTGTTTGGAGAGGAGAACTTCATCGCGTGCATCACCTGGGAAAAGGGTAGGAAGAACGATGCCAAGTTGGTCTCGGTTGGGCATGAGTACGTGTTGGTCTACGCGAAGTCGTTGGCTCGACTTCGTGAGCTGAAGGTGCTTTGGCGTGAGGAGAAGCCTGGCGCGCGGGACATCTGGGAGCAATATGTTCTGTTGCGAACGAAGCATGGAGGCGATGGCCCAGCTATTGAGTCTGACCTTCAGTCCTGGTTCTCAGGCCTTGATAAGAAGCACCCTGCCAAAAAGTGGAGCCGATACAAGCGCGTTGATGCGAACGGACCATGGCGTGATAGGGATATTTCCTGGCCTGGCGGTGGTGGTCCTCGCTATGACGTGCACCATCCGCAGACCGGCCTGCCCTGTAAAGTCCCAGAGCGGGGATGGATCTATGCGAATCCTGACGAAATGGATCGACAAATCCAGCTTGGCCTTGTCGAATTTCGCGCGGATCACACAGAGCCGCCGTTCCGCAAGGCCCACATTAAGCCCATCGCTGATGAGGTCGATGCGGAGTCTGAAGTCGATGCTGAAGCAGATAGCGCCGACGGCGACTCAAGCGTAAATGAAGAGGAATTCGCGACGCAGGTCCGGGGTAGCTATTTCTACAAACAATCGCAGGTGTCTGTGATGTCCCTGCGCAAGCTTCTTGGCGAGAAGGTCTTTAACAACCCCAAGGATCACTTCGAGCTGGCTCGCCTTATTGACTACTCAACGGCGAATGATCAGTCCGCCATTGTCATGGACTTTTTCGCGGGCAGTGGTAGTACTGCACATGCAGTAATGGACCTGAATGTCGCTGATGGTGGCAGCAGGCGCTATGTGCTGGTTCAGCTACCGGAGCCCCTGGACCCTTCAAAGAAGGACCAGAAGGCTTCAGCAAAGTACTGTGACAAGCTTGGGAAGCCCCGGTCGATTGCAGAACTGACCAAAGAGCGGCTGCGACGCGTCGCAACACAGATCAAGGCTGACAATCCGACGTATGGTGGGGACACCGGCGTGCGTGTCTTCAGGCTGGACACCTCAAACATCCGTGCATGGAGCCCAGACCCGACCGCGTTGGAGCAGTCCCTCTTTTCCCATCAGGATCACCTGGTCGAGAACCGCTCAGAGTCCGACGTTCTGTATGAGCTGCTGATCAAGCTTGGCCTTGACCTGTGTGCGCCCATCGCGCACCGGTCTATCGCAGGCAAGGACATTCATTCCGTTGGCGGCGGCGTGCTGATGGCTTGCTTGACGACACACATCGAGGTCACACAGGTCGAGCCTGTGGCCCAAGGCATCGTTGCCTGGCACAAAGAGCTGGCACCGGCCGTCGACACCACCTGCGTCTTCCGCGACAGCGCCTTTGCCGATGACGTGGCCAAGACCAACATGGCAGCCATCCTGGCGCAAAACAGCATCGCCAACGTTCGGAGTTTGTGAGATCGCCATGCCCATGCAGCCCTTCGTTCCCCACGCCTTGCCCGTCCATGATTTGGATTGGCGCCTACTGTTGCCCTTGGTGGGCCAAGCCAACGCGGCGCTCGCCCGCTACGACGGTTTGCTGGCCGGCATTCCCAACCCGGCGGTGATGCTCTCGCCTTTGACAACGCAAGAAGCGGTGTTGTCGTCCAAAATCGAGGGGACGCAGGCCACGGTGGACGAAGTGCTGGAGCAGGAGGCCGGCCTGCTGAAGGAAGGCGAGAAATACGAGGACATCCGCGAGATCTCGAACTATCGGCTGGCACTCTATCAAGCGCGCGACTACCTGAAGGATTACCCCATTCGCCTGGCGTTCATCCGCGAGTTGCACCGCACCCTGATGAACAGCGTGCGGGGGCAGGACAAGACGCCGGGCGAGTTCCGTCTCGACCAGAACTGGATCGGCAAGATGGGCTGCACCCGCGAGGAAGCCACCTTCGTGCCGCCCAACCCCATTCAGTTGCCGGACCACCTGCAAGCGTGGGAGGCCTACCTCGACTCGGACGATGTGGACTTCCTTATCCAGACGGCCGTGGTGCATGCCCAGTTCGAGCTGCTACACCCCTTCAAGGACGGCAATGGCCGCATCGGGCGAATCTTGATCCCGCTGTTTTTGTACCAGAAGAAGGTGCTGTCGCAGCCGATGTTCTACTTGTCGGAGTACCTTGAGAACCACCGCGATGAGTACTACCTGCGGCTCAAGGGCATCTCGACAGAGAACGACTGGAACGGCTGGATTGCTTTCTTCCTTCGGGCCACCGCGACGCAGGCGGCTCAGAACGGGCAACGTGTGGTCGCCATCCAGTCGCTGTACGAAGAAATGAAGCAGGCGATCCACGAGACCACGCACTCGCAGTACACGGTTCACCTGCTGGATGCCATCTTCTCCAAGCCGATCTTCCGTATCTCAGACTTGGCCCAGCGGCTTACAGACGAGTTCGGCATCCACGCCAAGACGGCGCCAGCCTTGCTGCGGCAACTGAGGGATGTGGGCATCTTGCGTGAGATCCAATCAGCGTCGGGGCGGCGGCCTGCGACGCTTTGCTTTCCGCGACTGCTCAATCTGGCAGAGGGGCGCCAGGTGCTTTGATATTTGTGGAGCGCCTAGTCGACACAAGCCATTTTGTGGAGTGTATTTTGCAATTTACACTCCGCAATTTGAATTGTCGCTGTTTTGGGCTCCACAAGATCGGCCCCCAATGGCGCCTTTGGACCGAACACCCTACCGCCTGCTGTTGCGAGTGGCCCAACGCCTGGGCGAGGCAACATGAAACTGCATTTCGAGCCAAATCTTGACTACCAACTCCAGGCCATTGAGGCCGTTTGCGACCTGCTCCGTGGGCAGGAGTCCTGCCGCACTGAATTCACCGTGACCATGCGGCTGCCTGAGGCTCAAGGTTCGCAGCAATTGACGCTTGGCATGGCCGAGACCGACCTCGGTGTCGGTAACCGGCTCACGCTGCTGGACGACCAACTGCTTCAGAATCTGCGAGACGTGCAACTGCGCGGCGGCTTAGAGCCGTCCGGCGTGCTGGCCTCGGGCGACTTCACCGTCGAGATGGAGACGGGCACCTGCAAGACCTACGTCTACCTGCGCACGATCTTCGAGCTTCACCGCCGCTATGGCTTCACCAAGTTCGTCATCGTGGTGCCTTCGGTGGCCATCAAGGAAGGCGTCTACAAGTCGCTGCAAATCACCGAAGAGCACTTCAAGGGCATCTATGCCGGGGTGCCGGTGGATTTCTTTTTGTACGACTCCGGCAAGCTGGGCCAGGTGCGCAACTTTGCCACCAGTTCAACCATTCAGGTCATGGTGGTCACGGTCGGGGCCATCAACAAAAAGGATGTCAACAACCTCTACAAGGACAGCGAGAAGACAGGGGGCGAGAAGCCCATCGAGCTCATCAAGGCCACGCGGCCCATCGTCATCGTGGACGAGCCGCAGAGCGTGGACGGCGGCCTGACGGGCGCCGGCAAGACCGCGTTGGACGCCATGAACCCGCTGTGCACGCTGCGCTACTCGGCCACGCACGCCAACAAGCACCACATGGTGTTCCGGCTCGACGCGCTTGACGCCTACGAACGCAAGTTGGTCAAGCAAATCGAAGTGGCCGCTGCCACGATCGAGGACGCGCACAACAAGGCCTTCGTGCGGCTGGTGTCGGTCAGCAACAAGCGCGGCGCAATCAGCGCCAAGGTGGAGTTGGATGTCAAGACCGCGACCGGCGTAAAGCGCCAGGAGCTTCCAGTTAGCGACGGCGACGACTTGCAGCAGACGACCAAGCGCGCGATCTACGCCGACTTTCGCGTGGGCGAAATCAACACGGCGAAGGGCGAAGAGTTCGTGGAACTGCGCTATCCCGGCGGCGAAGTCTTCTTGGCCGTGGGTCAAGCCTACGGCGATGTCGATGCGCTGGCCGTGCAGCGCGAGATGATCCGGCGCACCATCCGGGAGCACCTGGAGAAGGAAAAGGTCTTGCGGCCCAAGGGCATCAAGGTGCTGTCGCTGTTCTTCATCGACGCGGTGGAACGATACCGCCAGTACGACAAGGACGGCAACCCAGTCAAAGGCGACTACGCCCGCATCTTCGAGGAAGAGTACCGGCGCGCAGCCAAGCTGCCGGCCTACCAGAGCCTGTTCGTCGAAATCGACCTGGCCAGTGCAGCCGAGGCGGTGCACAACGGCTACTTCTCAATTGACAAGAAGGGAGGCTGGTCAGATACGGCCGAGACCAACGCCGGCGGCCGCGATAACGCCGAGCGGGCGTACAACCTGATCATGAAGGAAAAGGAAAAGCTGCTGGCCTTCGAGACGCCGCTGAAATTCATCTTCTCGCACT
>NZ_JACMNS010000096.1 GCF_014378415.1 Aquabacterium sp. | reverse complement strand
CTGGTATCCCGTGTGGGTCGTGATCGATGGCAGCACCGATGGCACCGACCAAGGCCTGCAGGAGATGGCCTCGCGGGATCCTGGGCTCAAGGTCTTCGTGCTGCCACGCAACCAGGGCAAGGGCGCGGCCGTGCTGCGTGGCCTGACCGAGGCACGCGCCGCTGGTTTCACGCATGCGCTGACGATGGACTCCGACGGGCAGCACCCCGCCGCCCTGATCCCCGAGTTCATGCGGATCTCGATCCAACGACCCGAGACGATGGTGCTGGGACGCCCGATCTTCGATGCCAGCGCGCCAATGCTGCGGGTACGCGGCCGACGGGTGTCCAACTGGTGGACCAACCTGGAAACCTTGGGGGCGGGCATTGCCGATTCGCTCTACGGCTTTCGCGTGTACCCGGTGGCGGAGCTGGCCGATGCCATGGCACGCCAACCTTGGATGCGCCGCTTCGACTTCGACACCGAGGCCGTGGTGCGGCTGGCCTGGCGCGGCGTCAAGCCAGTCAATGTGGATGCGCCGGTGAAGTACCTGCTGCCTGAAGAAGGCGGGGTTTCCCACTTCCGCTATGGCCGCGACAATGTCCTGCTGACCTGGATGCACCTGCGGCTCATGCTGGAATTCGCGCTGCGCCTGCCGCTGCTGGTGGCACGCCGGGTAATGCGGCGGCCACCGTTTCAAAGCTGATCGGTCGTCAGGCGGCGATGCGCGACGCCTGATCGTCTGATTTTCGCTTGGCCGGCCACAAGCCCACTGCTGGCAACCAGGCGCTCAAACCGGGCGCGGTGATCACGGTGCTGACGATGGCCATCAGGACCAGCATGGTGAACATCTGCTGAGAGATCACACCCAGGTCCAAGCCCACGTTCAGCACGATCAATTCCATCAACGCGCGAGTGTTCATCATGATGCCGATGACCTTGCCTTCGGCGTGATTCAAGCCGGCCCAACGCGCGGCCAGGTAGCAGCCCCCGAACTTGCCCAGCGTGGCCAGCGAGATCAGCAGCGCGGTCCAGCCCCAGGCTGCCATCGTGTCTAGCCCGCCAATGTTGGTGCGCAAACCGGTGTAGGTGAAGAAGATTGGCAGGAAGAACACCAGCACGAAGCCGCCGACTTTCTGCTTCCAGGCGGCGACCAGCTCGGCCTCGTCATGCAGGATGACGCCGGCCATGAAGCCGCCAAAGATGGCGAAGATGCCCAGCTGGTAGGTGGCGATGGCCGCCGCGAACATGACCGACAGCAAGAGGCCCATCAGCATGGGCGGCAGGGCATCGTTGCCTTCCTTGAAGTGGTGCACCAAGCGCTTGATCAAAGGCCGCGCGACGTACCAGCTCAGCACAAAGAAAGCCGCGACCATCACCACTTGCAGGCCAAAGGCCATCGGCTCGAAGTGGGACACCGTGATCGTGGTGATCAAAGCCAGCAGCAACCAGCCCACCACATCGTTGATGGCCGCCGCCGAAATGGCGATCACACCCAAGGGCGAGCGGGTGATGTTGAACTCCATCATGATCCGGCCCAGGATGGGCAAGGCCGTGATGGAAAACGCCGTGGCCACGAACAGGGCCGAGGCCAGCCGGTCGGCCTGTGGCGACAGGATGGGCGCCAAAAAGTAGCCGCTGCCCAGCCCCAGCAGGAATGGCGCCACCAGCCCGGCCAGGGCCACGCCCCACACCGCCTTGCGGTTGCGCTTTTCAGTCAGGTGCGAGAAGTCAAACTCCATGCCGATCTGGAACATCAGCAGGATCAGGCCAATTTGCGACAGGATGGTGAGCGGCGCGGCGGGCACCGAGCGGAACACGTAGTGAAAGACATCCGGCATCAACAGACCGAACAGCGAAGGGCCCAGCAGGATGCCCACCACGATCTCCCCCACGGCGGGCGACTGGCCCAGGCGTTTGGCCAGCGTGCCACCCAACCGCGCGGCCATGACAATGACGATCAGCTGCAGCAAAACAAAGTACAGCAGCATCTCGTTTTGGTGGACGGCGCTGGATGCGATGCCTTGCGTGGCGGCCTGTGTGGTGCTCATGAGGGCATTCCGCCGTTGATTGAGATGACTTGGCCGCTGATGTAAGCGGCTGAATCGGAGGCCAGAAAACCCACCAGATCAGCGACTTCTTGCGGTTGACCAGCACGCTTCATGGGCACCATCTGGGCAATGGCGGCGGCGTCGAAACTGCCCTCGGCCATGCTGCCCTGGATGATGCCGGGAGCCACCACGTTGACGGTGATGCCTCGGCTGGCCAACTCAAGCGACAAGGACTTGGAGGCGCCATGCAGCGCCGCCTTGGCCGCCGCGTAGTTGACCTGCCCACGGTTGCCCAGCAGGGCCGCGATCGACGACACACTGATGATGCGGCCCCACCGGGTTCGGATCATGGGCATGCTCAAAGGTTGAGTGACGTTGAAAAACCCATGAAGGGACACGTCGATCACGCGGTGCCACTGATCGGGGCTCATGCCGGGAAACACGGCATCGTCGTGGATGCCCGCGTTGTTGATCAACACCTGGATCGGACCCTGTTCAAGCAAGGCTTCCAGGCTGGCCGAAGTGGCCTTGGCGTCGCTCACGTCAAAGGCCACGGCGCTGGCCTGGCCACCGGCCGCGATGATCTCGCTCACCACGTACTCGGCCCGATCAAGGCGAGCGTTGGCGTGGACGATGACTTGGTACTGGCCGGCCAAGCGCTTGCAAATGGCCGATCCGATGTCGCCACTGCCACCAGTCACCAAGGCGCGTTTCAGGACGGGGGTATTCATGGCTTGGGCTCCGAGGACAACAAGGCGCCGGCATCCATCACCACGGCGGCCCGGCCTTCG
>NZ_JACMNS010000009.1 GCF_014378415.1 Aquabacterium sp. | reverse complement strand
CGCGCCTGCCCTGGCTGGGCCCGGTGCTGTTGCTGCTGGGCGTGGCGCTGGCCATGCTGCCACCGGTGGCGGGCGTGCCGCTGTGGGCCTACCTCAGCGTGGCCTGCCTGTTGATGGGCGGCATCGCCTGCGTGCCTGGCATGGTGGGCTTGCTGCTGCACTGGTGGCCCACGCCGCGCCGGCCCGCGCCCTTGCTGGCGTTTGAGCGCGCACGGCGCATGCGGCACACCGCCACGGTGGCCATCGCTGGCGTGGTGGCCAGCCTGAGTCTGTCGGTCGCCTTGACGGTGATGGTGGCCAGCTTCCGGGGCCCGGTCACCACCTGGCTGGACGTGGTCCTGCCCGCCGACCTGTATGCCCGCGCCACCAGCGGCGCGGGCAGCGACACCTTGAACCTGGGCCACGGCCTGCTCGACGACGTGCGACACGTGCCCGGCGTGCAGCGCGCCGTCGGCATCCGCGTGACCTCGCTGAGCTTGAACCCATCGCTCGGCGACGTGGCCTTGCTGTCGCGCCCGGTGGGCCAGGCAGACCGCAGCCTGCCCCTGGTGGGCGACCTGCTGCCCGCCAAGCCAGGCCAGGTGTCGATCTACGTGAGCGAGGCGATGGTGGACCTGCATGGCGCCGCCTCCGGCCGCACTTTGGCGCTGCCTTTGCGCGCGGGCCAACCCGCTGTTCAAGCCTTCGTGCGCGGTGTGTGGCGCGACTACGCCCGCCAGCAAGGCGCCATCGTGATCGACCAGGCCGACTACCAGCGCTTGACCGGTGATCTCGGCATCAACGACCTGGCCCTGTGGCTGGCCCCGCAGGCACGCACGCCCGATGTGCAAAGCGCCATCCGCCGCGCGGCCGAAGCACGTGGTCTGGCCGGTGGCCTGATCGAATTCGCCGAACCACGCCAGATCCGCGAAATCACCTTGGGGATTTTTGACCGCAGCTTTGCCGTCACCTATTGGCTGCAGGCCGTGGCCATTGGCATCGGCCTGTTCGGCACGGCGGCCAGCTTCTCGGCGCAGGTGCTGGCGCGCCGTAAGGAGTTCGGCCTGCTCAGCCACCTGGGCTTCACGCCCCGGCAAGTGCTGGGCATCGTCGGTGGCGAGGGCCTGGTGCTGACCGGCATCGGCGCGCTGATGGGCTTGGGCTTGGGCCTGGCGGTCAGCGTGGTGCTGGTCGAGGTGGTCAACCCGCAGAGCTTTCACTGGACCATGGACCTGCTGGCGCCCTGGGATCGTTTGGGCCTGCTGTGCCTGGGGGTGGTGCTGGCCGGCACCGTGACCGCCTTGATCGCGGGCCGGCAAGCCATCGGGCGCGATGCGGTGATGGCGGTGAAGGAAGATTGGTGATGATGATTCACCGCTTCACCCGATAAGATCACCCTCAGTGATTGCCGACATCAGAAAAGCTGCGCCGATGCCCCATTTGAATACAGGTGTTCTTGGTTCGATTCCTGTTCTCCCTCGCATGATCGAAGAGGTCACTGGATGACCAAGGATCTGACCACTTCAGCCGTTGCTCGAAGCAATGTCTTGAACAACCACTATGCCCTGGGCAAGCTGGAAACACATCTCGCCTTGGGTGGTTTGCACATCAGTGGCGAACTCGTGCTTTTCAAGGCGCAAGTCGCCGAACTGCTGGACATTGATGAGCGGACGATCGACCGCTATTTGGCCAGTCACGAAGTCGAACTTAAGCAGAGTGGCTACCAGATTCTCAAGGGAAAATCCTTAAAAAACATGAAGTTAACTCAAGTCGACGACATTCATGTCGTCGACTTGATTGGCGCCAAAACACCGTCGCTCGGCGTGTTTCCTTTCCGGGCAGTGCTGAACTTGGCCATGTTGGTGACCGAAAGTGAGCGGGCCAGGGCCATTCGCAGTCGCATGCTGGACATCGTGATCGACGTGATGGCTGAAAGGGTCGGGGGACAAACACGTTTCATCAACCAGCGCGATCAAGACTACCTGCCTTCGGCCTTCATGGAGGACAGCTACCGCAAGCAGTTCACCAATGCCTTGCGTGATCACGTGGAGATGGGCAACCACAAATATGCGGTTTACACCGACAAGATTTACCAAGCCGTGTTTTGCGAAAATGCCAGGGAGTACAAGCAGGTTCTGCGTCTGGCCGATGGCGACAGCACGCGCGAGACCATGTATGCCGAAGTACTGAAAACCCTGGCCAGCTTTGAGAGCGGCCTGGCATCGAATATCCAACAGAAGGCACAGCAGTTGGGAAGGCAACTCAAACCAAGCGAAGTTGACCAGTTACTGGCAGAGGCGGCAGCCAGCCCCTACCTCAAACCCTCGATCGAGGATGCCAGAACCCGCATGGCCAGTCGCGACATGGGCTTCAGGGATGTGTTGCATCACAAATTGGAAGCCTATCTGCAGGCCGTTCCCAAGGGCGATTTCGAGCGGTTTTTAGGCGAGCGCAGCCAAGCCCTGGAAGACCGCTTGTCAGATCCTAGGCTCCTGGCCGTCCTGAAGCGACTGAAGGATCGCTGAACCTCATGGCGGACCTCACGCTCTACTTCGATGCCAAGCATGCCATCAATGTGCACGACTGGATCATTGAGAAAACCGGTGGTTTGCCAGGCATGCGTGACAGAGGTCCCCTTGAAAGCGTCTTGGAGCACATTCAGAACGAAGACTATTACCCCACGGTTGATGCGAAGCTGGCCCATTTGGTATTTGGCATCAACAAATTCCATGCGTTTCACGACGGCAACAAAAGATCAAGCCTGACCTTGGGCGCCTATTTTTTAACCCTGAATGGCTACGACTATTGCGTGCCTCAATTTATCGTTCAAATGGAGAACATCGTGGTCGCGGTCGCAGAGGGCAAGATCGACAAACCTTTGCTTCAAAAAATCATCGTCTCACTCATCGAGGAAGATGACTTTTCGGATGAACTCAAGCTGGAATTGCTGTGTGCTTTTGCCGGTGATGCCCGCGGTGAGCCGGGCGGCGCGTGAATCAAGGAGTTGGCGCTGGGAGCCTAAGCGCCGGAGTGAACATCGTGGGTTCAAGGAGGAGGACGGACATGACCAGCAAGATCGACCGAAGGCAATGGCTCGCGATGCTGGGTAGCCTGACTGCATGGCCCGCCGTCGCTGCACCACGAGCTACTGCCGCCCCGTCTTCCCAGCCCCGGCCCGAAATCCGCCCAGGCGATGCCCTGCGCTTCCCGCGCAACTTTGGCGCCCACCCCGAGTTCCGCACCGAGTGGTGGTACATCACGGGCCGCCTGCTGACGGCCGAGCGGCAAACGCTGGGCTTCCAGGTCACCTTCTTCCGATCCCGCGTGGACACGGCCCAAGACAACCCCAGCCACTTTGCGGCCAAGCAATTGATCCTGGCCCACGCCGCCATCACCGATGTGGCCGGCCGCCAGTTGCTGCACGACCAGCGCATCGCCCGCGAAGGCCTGGGACTGGCTGGCGCCACGCTGGACGACACCCACGTGCACCTGAAGGACTGGTCACTGCAACGCACTGGCAGCAGCGGCTCGCCAAGCCTGTACCAAGCCCAAGTCAAGGCGCAAGACTTTGGCTTCGCGCTCGCCATGCGCAGCACACAAGCCCCCTTGGTGCAAGGCCAGGCCGGCTATTCGCGCAAAGGCCCGCTGCCCAGCCAGGCCAGCCGCTACTACTCGCAACCGCAACTGGCGGTCACCGGCCAAGTCACCCTGCACGGCAAGGCACAAGCGGTCACCGGCCAGGCTTGGATGGACCACGAGTGGAGCGAAGGCTTGCTCGCGCCCGAGGCCGTGGGTTGGGATTGGATCGGCATGAACCTGCGCGATGGCAGTGCGCTCATGGCCTTCCGTCTGCGCCGCCAAGATGGCTCGACCTTGTGGGCCGGTGGCAGCTTCCGCACGCCTGGCCAGGCCGCCCGCATCTTCAAGCCCGACGAGGTGCGCTTCAGCCCCGGGCGCACCTGGCAAAGCCCCGCCACGCACGCCACCTACCCGGTCGAATGGCAGGTAGCCACGCCCGCCGGCCGCTTCACCGTGCGCGCCATGCTGGACGCGCAAGAGCTGGCCGGCCAGCAAAGCACCGGCACCGTCTACTGGGAAGGCCTGAGCGAATTGCGTGACGCCAGCCAGCGCGTGGTCGGCGACGGCTATCTGGAGATGACGGGCTACGCCAACCCCATGGTGCTTTGACAAGCGCTCACTGGCGCCCGGCCGCCATCACCATGTCCAGGCCTTCTTCTGCTGGCTTCGAGATGTTCGTGGCATCGCACTTCACGAACTCATAGTCCGACTCCTTGATCCTGCGCGTTTGCAACCAATACTTCCAGGTCGAGTTCGGCCAGATCGCAAAGTTAATGCCCTCGGCGGTCTGGTACCAGCTCTTGCAACCCGACGACCACACCGTGCCCTTGAGCGCCTGCGTCACCTCGTTCAAAAAGCGCGTCATGGCAGCTGGCTTCACGTCCAGGTAGTCCACGCCCTTGGCCTTGACCAGCTGGATGCATTTGACGATGTAATCCACCTGCGCCTCGATCATGAAGATGATGGAGTTGTGGCCCAGGCCGGTGTGTGGCCCCACCAGTTGGTACATGTTGGGGTAGTGGGCCGTGGTGATGCCCAGGTACGAAGTGGGGCTGGTCTTCCAGTCCTCTTGCAAGGTGTGCCCATGGCGGCCGCGCATCTCAAAATTCTTCATGTAGATGCGTGGGTCCACGATGAAGCCGGTGCCCAGGATCAGGCAATCCATGGGCCGCTCCACCCCATCCCGGGTGACGATGCTGTGCTCGCGGATCTCCTGGATGCCGGTGGTCACCAGCTCCACGTTCTGACGGTTGAAGGCGGGGTACCACTTGTTGGAGATGAGGATGCGCTTGCAGCCCAGGGTGTAGTCGGGCGTGAGCTTTTTGACCAAGGCCGGGTCTTTCACCTGGTATGAGATGAACTTTTTGATCGCCGCGCCCCCAATGCGCGCCATCCACGGGTTGAAGATGGGCCACACGCGCGACTCGTTGGTCCAGTAACAACGCCAGCGGTGCAGCGTGCGCGTGATGGGCAGGGCCGCGAACAGCTTCTTGCGGAATTCGGAATACTGGCGCGTGTCGCGCGGAATCACCCAGGCCGGCGTGCGCTGAAACACGTGCAGCTTCTTGACCAGGGGCGCGATCTCCGGCACGTACTGGATGGCACTGCCGCCACTGCCCAGCGACACCACGGTCTTGCCGCGCAAGTCGTAGCCATGGTCCCACTGGGCCGAGTGCATCACTTTGCCCTTGAAGGTGTCCAGCCCCTTGATGTCAGGGAAGGCCGGCACGTGCAGCGGGCCCGAAGCCAGCACCCAATGGCGCGCGCTGATGGTCTGGCCGCCCGAGGTCTTGATGGCCCAGCGCCCCGTGCCTTCATTGAACACCGCGCTGATCACCTCCTGGTTGAACTGGATGTGCGGGCGGATACCGTACTTTTTGGTCACGTCCAGGATGTACTGCTGGATCTCGTCCCAGGGGGCGTAGCGTTTGGACCAATCCGGCTTGGTCTCGAACGAGTACGAGTACATGTGCGACTGCACGTCGCACTCGGCACCGGGGTAAGTGTTGTCGCGCCAGGCGCCGCCCACCTCGCTGGCTTTTTCCAGGATCACGAAGTCGTCGATGCCGGCCAGCTTGAGCTTGACCGCCATGCACAAGCCGCCAAAGCCGACACCGGCAATCGCCACTTCAACTTGGCAGGGGCGGGGGGATGAAGAAATGGTCGTGTTCTGTGAAGTCATGCGGCACCTGGTTGATGGGTCTCCGAAACGATTATTTCGGCCAAGGTGTCCGCGGCAAACCCCTCACAGTGCCGTCTCTTGACGCAGATCAAATGACCCCCCGTGTCTGGGTGCCCGCCACCCCCAGCCTTGACTGGGCTATGCTGGGGGTCGTCACTGATACAGTGTGCGCCCCGTCCGCCCCGCCAGAGAGCCCGCCCCTTGAGTAGTTATTGCGCCATCGACTTCGGCACCTCCAATTCGGCCATCGCCATTCCCGCTGACCAGGGCATGCGCCTGGTGCCGCTGGAGGGCGACAGCACCACCATGCCCACGGCGGTTTTTTACTGCACCGATGGGGACGACCTGCCCACCGGTTTTGAGAAGGCCACCGGCCGCCCCGGCGCCGAGCTGCCCCGCACCTTCGGCCGCGCCGCCGTGCAGGCCTACATCGAAGGCTACGAAGGCCGCCTGATGCGCTCCATGAAGAGCATCCTGGGCAGCCCGCTGGTGGAGCAAACCACCGACCTGGGCCACGGCTTTGGCGTCAAGTACATCGACATCATCACCGGCTACCTGCACCACCTGCGCAGCCGCGCCGAACGGGCCAGCGGCCAGGTGCTCAGCCATGTGGTGCTGGGCCGCCCCGTGTTTTTTGTGGACGACGACCCTGAGCGCGACGCGCAAGCACAGGCCTCGCTGGCCGCCGCTGCGCACGCCGTGGGCTTCAAGGACGTCGCCTTCCAGTACGAGCCCATCGCGGCCGCGTTTGACTACGAGCAGCAGGCCACGCGCGAAGAGCTCGCCCTGGTGGCCGACATCGGCGGCGGCACCTCCGACTTCTCGGTAGTGCGCGTGGGGCCGCAGCGCGCCGCCCTGCTCGACCGGCGCAGCGACATCCTGGCCAACCACGGCGTGCACGTGGCGGGCACCGACTTCGACCGCCGCGTGTCCCTGTCGTGCGTGATGCCGCCCCTGGGCCACGGCGGCATGGGCCCCAGCATCGGCGGCCAGCCCCCGCGCCCCATCCCCAGCCGCGTCTATTTCGACCTGGCCACCTGGCATTTGATCAACAACGTCTACCAGGCCCCGCGCGTGGCCGAGCTGAAAAGCATGAACGGCTTCTACGCCGACCCGACCCAGTTCAAGCGCCTGATGAAGGTGGTGAACGACCGCCTGGGCCATGCCCTGGTGGGCAGCGCCGAAGCCGCCAAGATCGCCGTGGCGGCCGGTGGTGATTTCGACATCGACCTGTCCGTCATTGAAGCTGGCCTGCACGCCCCTTTGAAGGAAGCGCAAGCCGAGCAGGCCTTCCGCGAAGACCTGGCCCGCATCACCGCCTGCGCGTTGGACACCGTGCGCATGGCCGGCCTGCAGCCTTCGGACATCCATGCCCTGTATTTCACGGGCGGCTCAACGGGGTTGAAGCTGCTGACCGACCAGCTGGAAGCGGCCTTCCCCCAAACCCGCGCGGTGCGTGGCGACCGCCTCGCCTCGGTGGTCACCGGCCTGGGCTTGCACGCCGGGCGCTTGTTCGGCAAATGATGCGGTGG
>NZ_JACMNS010000095.1 GCF_014378415.1 Aquabacterium sp. | reverse complement strand
GGTGTTGGCGCAGGTGCCCCTGGCCAGGTTTCTGCGCGTGCCCACCCGCAACTCCTACAGCGAGTGGTTGCGCCGCGTGGGCTCCATTTGCGCTGATCTGGTGGTGTGCGACGACTCGTCCCAGGTGATCGCCGTGGTCGAGTTGCGCCAGCCGGTCAAACAAGAAAAACCGCGCACCGTGCGTCGCCATGCCCGCATGGATCGCGTGCTGGCGGCCACGGGTATCCCGGTCTACGTGTGGCTGGAAGGGTCATTGCCCGGGCCAGCCGTGGCCCGTGAGACCGTGCTGGGCGCCGCTTTGGCCATGCCCAAGCGGCCGGCGGGCACCAACAGTCAGACGCGTCGCAGTGCGGAAGCCGCGGCGGTGGTCGCTTCCATGCAATCGGCGGGTGTCATGCATGGCATGTCGGTCAATGAGGACGACAACGATTTCAACTCGGATGATTTTGCCGACGAAGAAGCCGAGCGCAAAGAGCCGCCGCCATCGACTTGGTTTGATGACCTGGAGTCCGGCCCCGTTCCATTGGAAGAGGCCGCCGCATCTCGGCATTGATGTGCTGCGTTGTCAGGCTCAGGTCAACAGCGCCTGAGCGAACTCGCGTGCGTTGAAGGTCTGCAGGTCTTCCAGCTTTTCACCGACACCCACGAAGTACACCGGCACCGCCCCGCCTGCGCGGCCGCGTGACCACAAGGCAATGGCGGCGAGCACACCGCCCTTGGCCGTGCCGTCCAGCTTGGTCACCACCAGGCCTGTCAGGCCCAGCGCCTCGTCAAAAGCCTTGACCTGCGAGAGGGCGTTTTGCCCGGTGTTGCCATCCACCACGAGCAGGACCTCGTGGGGTGCACCGTCCATGGCCTTGCCGATCACGCGTTTGACCTTGCGCAATTCGTCCATCAGGTGGATCTGGGTGGCCAGACGCCCGGCCGTGTCGGCGATCACGACGTCACACCCTCGGGCCCGGCCTGCCTGCACGGCATCGAAGGTCACGGCAGCAGGATCGCCATTGTCCTGGCTGACGATGTCCACGCGATTGCGGTCTGCCCACACCAACAACTGTTCGCGCGCGGCGGCGCGGAAGGTGTCGGCGGCGGCCAGCAGCACGCGCTGGTTGGAGTCGCTGAGGTGGCGGGTGAGTTTGCCAATGGTGGTCGTCTTGCCGGCGCCATTCACCCCCGCCACCATGATCACGGTGGGGGTGTGTTGACCCACGGCCAGCGATTGCTCCAGCGGCTTGAGCAGTTCGGTGATGGCATCGATCAGCAAAAACTTCACGGCCGCTGGATCGCTGGCCTTGGCCTCTTTCACGCGGCGCTTGAGGTCGTCCAGCAAATGCTCGGTCGCGGCCACGCCGGCATCGGCCATCAGCAAAGCGGCTTCAAGCTCTTCGTACAGCGCATCGTCAATCTGCGTGCCCGTGAAGACCTGTGAAATGCTGGAACTGGTCTTGCGCAAGCCCGCTTTGAGCTTGTCCATCCACGAGCGTCGCTCCGCCACGGGTTCCGGGGCGGGCTGGATGGGTGC
This sequence comes from Aquabacterium sp., assembly GCF_014378415.1. Lineage (GTDB taxonomy): Bacteria > Pseudomonadota > Gammaproteobacteria > Burkholderiales > Burkholderiaceae_C > Aquabacterium. Next base: position 60,332 of record NZ_JACMNS010000095.1, on the reverse strand, counting down.
AGGCGCAGCCATGGTGGGGGTCATGGGCACCGAGGGCGCTGGGGCCTTTGTGGCCGCCGCCACAGGGGCGCTTGCGGGCGCGGATGCGGGCGCAGTGCGTGTCTCGGGAGGCGGGGTGGCCGGTGGGTCTGCTGGCGCGGGGCTGCCGCCCAGGCCCAGCTTTTTCTTGATGAAACTGAACATGCTGGGATTGTAGGGCGGGGGTTTCTACAATCGGGGCTTTCCCACGGACCTCTTTTTGATGAAGCCACCTCGTTCCGCCCGCACAGCCCCACCCGGTCAAACGCCATCCAGCAAGTCTGCCGCGGCTCAAAAAGCGGTTGAAAAGGTCGCGGCCCATGCTGCCCAAGAGGTGCGCTTGATTGGTGGGCGCTGGAAGCGCACCCCATTGGTCGTGCCAGTGGTCGCTGGTTTGCGCCCCACGCCCAACCGCGTGCGCGAGACCTTGTTCAACTGGCTGGGCCAGGATCTGTCCGGCTGGCGCGTGCTGGACGCCTTTGCTGGCACCGGCGCCTTGGGTTTTGAGGCGGCCTCTCGGGGTGCCGAATCGGTGTGCCTGCTGGAGCGGGAGCCCGTGCTGGTCAAGTCGCTGCGCGCCACTCAGGCCAAGCTGGCCGCCACCCAGGTGCAGATCGTGCAAGCGGATGCGTTGACCTGGATGGGTCGGATCGTAGACACGGTGCCCGGCTTTGACCTGGTCTTGCTGGACCCGCCGTTTGACGCCGGCCTGTTCGAGCCCGCCTTGCTGGCCGCCTGCCGCTGTGTGCCCGAAGGCGGCTGGATTTACCTGGAAGCGCCCGAAGCGTTTTCAGACGCCACGGACCCGGCGGGTGCGGTGCCAGGCTTGCGCGTTCACCGTCAAGGCCGTGCCGGTGTGGTGCACTATCACCTTTTTCAGCGTGTGGAAGGTGGCCTGGGCGTGTCGCGGCCAGCGGCTGGCGACTAAACTGGCAATCTTTGGTTCTGACATTGACCGCGCCGATGCCTTCAACTTCGCCCCTGACCGCTGTTTACCCAGGCACCTTCGACCCCATGACGCTGGGTCATGCCGACCTGATGCGTCGCGCGGCCCGCTTGTTCGATCGGCTCATCGTGGCGGTTGCGGCGGGGCACCACAAGCGCACCCTGTTCAGCGTCGAAGAGCGCCTGTCCATGGCACAAGAATTGGCGTCCAAACATCCCAACGTCGAGGTGATTGCCTTTGCTGGCCTGCTGCGCGACTTCGTGGTCGGCCACGATGGCAAGGTGGTGGTGCGAGGCTTGCGCGCCGTCAGCGACTTTGAATACGAATTCCAGATGGCCGGCATGAACCGCCAGTTGATGCCCGACGTGGAAACGCTGTTCCTCACGCCATCCGATCAATACCAGTTCGTGTCAGGCACCTTCGTGCGCGAGATCGCGATGTTGGGTGGTGACGTGTCCAAGTTTGTCGCGCCCAGCGTCCTGGAGCGACTCAAGGCCCGCGTGGTGGCCTCGCAGCAAATCGGCGCATGAGAGGCCCCTAAGCCATGGCCCTGAAAATCACCGACGAATGCATCAATTGCGATGTTTGTGAACCGGAGTGCCCGAACCAGGCCATTTCGATGGGCGAATCGATTTATGTGATCGACCCTGCACGCTGCACCGAGTGCGTCGGCCACTTTGGCGAACCCCAATGTGTGCAGGTCTGCCCAGTGGAATGCATTCCAGTCGATCCGCTCTACACCGAGTCGGCCGAGCAGTTGATGGCGAAGTACAAGCTCCTGCAAGGCCTGGCGGCACAAGCCAAGGCCTCGTCCAATCCTTCAACTTGATTTGGCCGAACTGCCCTTGTCCTTGGGCACTTTGGCAGTGAAGGGGTGTTCGCGCTTCAAGGTTTGACCTGGCGTTGGCGGGCTGGGCCACTTGGGTTGGCGATTGGGGTCATCCATGGCAATGGGCTGTTGGCCCCTGGAGGCTTTTTCCTGGCGCCGCCGTTCGCGCTCCAGTTGTTTGCCCAGCTTCGCGGTGGTCTGAGTTGCTTGCGTGGTGTTCTCTTGTTGCGCCTTGGTGCGCTGATCTGACACATGCACCGCGCGTCCACCCTCACAGGCTTGATGTTGATAGCGCACTCCTGTGGGCAACTCACAACGGTAGGTGGTCGTGGCTTGGGCGCATGTGCCCGCCAGCCACAGCGCGGCTGCCAGCAACGAGGGCCAGTGGCGTCCCCGGCATGAAGGGCTCGTGTTTTTGAGCATGTGTTTTTCTCCCTGTTTTTTGATGATGTTCTGGATGGCTCAGTCGGGCTTGGGCTCGCTCGCTGGTGGTGGCGCTGTCGGCGGCCTTGGTGGCTTGGGCCTGGGCGGCTGGGCATGCACCAGCAAGGTGGCTTTGGGCATGTCTCCTGCAAGGAATGCCTCAGTGGCGCCCAGAGCCTGGTCGATGCATTTGTCGATGGCCTGGCGCTCGGCTTGTGGCGGTTTGCGCAGCACATAGGCCGCCACCTCGGTTTTGATGCCGGGGTGGCCGATGCCCAGGCGAAGCCGCCAGTACTCAGGCGAGCCCAATTGCGCGTGGATGTCGCGCAAGCCATTGTGGCCCGCGTGGCCGCCACTGTTTTTGAGTTTGACCTGGCCCGGCAGCAGATCGAGCTCGTCATGAGCCACCAGGATCTCGCTGGGCAGGATCTTGAAGAACTTGGCCAAGGCCGCCACCGACTTGCCCGACACGTTCATGTAGGTTTGCGGTTGCAGCAGCCACACCGGCCCGTCGGGCAAATTGGCGCGCGCCACGAAGCCGTGGTAACTGCGGTCGGCCACCAGATTGACGTTCAAGCGGCGCGCCAACGAGTCGATCCACCAGAACCCGGCGTTGTGGCGGGTGTCTTCGTATTCAGGGCCGGGGTTGCCCAGGCCAACAAACAGTCGAATCATGATGGGTTGCGATGATGAATGGTGCTGGTCCAAAAGAAAAGCCCCGCCAAAGCGGGGCTTGACGGGGCTGTTCGCTCAAGAAATCAAGAAGATTACTTCTTGCCCTTCTTGCCCTTGACGGGTTCAGCCGCGGCCACAGGGGCGACGATGACTTCTTCCGCGACGGGTTCGACCACGGTGGCGATCGCAGGGTTCTTGCGGCCATGGGTCAGCACCTTGATGCCAGCGCCGAAGTCGACGTCGTCCAGGTGCAGCGTTTGACCCTTGACCATGGCGGCCAGGTCGATGGTCAAGTGCTCAGGCAATTGCTCGGCCAGGCATTCCACTTCAAGCTCGCTCACCACGTGCGTGATGGTGCACTTGTCAATCTTGACCGCAGGTGCATCAGCTTCGTTGATGAAGTGCAGGGGGATCTTTTTGTGGATGCGCGTGGTGGCATCAACACGTTGGAAGTCCACGTGCAGCACTTGTTGCTTGTAGGGGTGCAGCTGGTAATCACGCAGCAAAACCTTTTGCACGTTGCCAGCCAGTTCCATCTCGAGGATGGACGAGTGGAAGGCTTCCTTGCGCATGGCGTGGTACAGCGCGTTGTGATCGACTTCGATCGTGGTGGCTTCGCCAGCACCGTAAACGATGCCAGGAACTTTGCCGACGAGACGCAGGCGGCGGCTCGCTCCGGTCCCCTGCAGACTGCGCTCAAAAGCGGTGAATTTCATGGATAACTCCAGTTTGGAATAAAGCGCCCGCGACCAGGCGCTTTTGGAAAAGACCGCCTCCGAGCTTGCGCCCTCAACGGTCAGGAAAATCGGATCAGAAGTTGTTGTTCTGCTCCGAGAAGAGCGAGGTGACGGAGTCACCGTCGGAGATGCGACGAATCGTTTCGGCGAACAGGAAGGCGGCCGACAGCTGGCGGATCTTCTTGCACTCCTTGCCGGCATCATTCAAAGGAATGGTGTTGGCAATGACGACTTCGTCGAGCTGCGAATTCTTGATGCGTTCGATGGCCTGGCCCGAGAACACGGGGTGCGTACAATACGCGTAGACGTTTTTGGCGCCGCGTTCTTTCAGCACTTCAGCCGCTTTGACCAGGGTGCCGGCGGTGTCGATCATGTCGTCCATGATCACGCAGTTGCGGCCATCGATTTCGCCGATGACATGCATCACTTCGGACACATTGGCCTTGGGACGGCGCTTGTCGATGATGGCCAGGTCGCAACCCAGTTGCTTGGCCAGCGCGCGGGCGCGGACCACGCCGCCCACGTCGGGCGACACCACGACCAGGTCTTCGTAACCCTTGGACTGCAGGTCGGACAGCAGCACAGGCGACGCGTAGATGTTGTCGACCGGGATGTTGAAGAAGCCCTGGATCTGGTCGGCGTGCAGGTCCATGGTCAACAGGCGGTTGACGCCGACGGCTTCCAGCATGTTGGCCACGACGCGGGCCGAGATGGCCACGCGGGTTGAGCGCGGGCGGCGGTCCTGGCGGGCGTAGCCGTAGTAAGGAATGACGGCGGTGATGCGCTGGGCCGAGGCGCGCTTGAGCGCGTCAACCATGATGCACAACTCCATCAGGTGGTCGTTGGTCGGGGCGCAGGTGGATTGCACCACGAAGACTTCGCGGCCACGCACATTTTGCTGGATCTCGACCGTGGTTTCACCATCCGAAAAACTGCCAACGGCGGCCTTGCCAAGTTCGGCACCGAGGTGCGAGGCGATTTCTTGGGCAAGCGCCGGATTAGAGTTGCCAGTGAACAGTACGGTGTCGGATAGCATGGGCGGCAGATGGCGGTGTAATTGCATCTTGCCCATACGCCTTGCCCTTGATCGGCGCCCCTGAACTGGTCAGTGGCAGGCGGCGGTGGCGGGCAATGTGCGTGCGTTACTGAGAACGTGCTTGAAAAACTTTGGCAGGGGAAGAAGGATTCGAACCTTCGCATGTCGGAATCAAAATCCGATGCCTTAACCAACTTGGCGACTCCCCTACACGGGATCCGGTGCTCAATGAGAACCGAAACCGGTAGCTTGTTCTCTCATTCGAGAAGCCTCAAATTATAGCCGGTTTTTTGCCACTGCTGCAAGTTCCTGGGTTCTTTTTCGCTGTTTGTGCATGACGTTGAAAAAATCAGGTCAAAACATCAAACAGCGGGTGACGACCCAGAACGCGACAGAGGCGTCCGGCCCATTTGGGATCATCCAAAGCGACATCGGCGGGTGCGAATGACTGGTTTGCGTCGGGCGCCTCCAACCAGGAGAACACCGCGCTGCCGGAACCCGTCATTCGGCTGTTGCCGAAGCGGCCTTGCATGATCTCAAGTGCTTGGCTGATCTGACTGCTGTAGTGCTCTGCGGGAGCTTGCAAGTCGTTGCGGCCAAAGCACTTAGGCGCTGCAAGAAAGAGCGGTATTGTAGCAGCTGCGGTGTGGCGGGAAAGGTGAGGGCTGGCAAAAATGGCCTGTGTTGGCACGGCCACAGGGGGTTTCAGGACCGCCAAAGGCGTATTGACCACCTCAGAGGGCAGGGCGATGGGCATGATCTGCTCGCCGATGCCTTCAACCCAGGCGTTGTGGCCGTGGATGAAAAAAGGCACGTCGGCGCCCAGTTGAACCGCCAGCTTGGCCAGGCGATCGCGGCTCCAGTTCAGGCCCCACAGTTGGTTCAATGCCAGCAGCACGGTGGCCGCGTCGGAGCTGCCGCCGCCCATGCCGGCGCCCCAGGGCACCTGCTTGTCGATGCGGATGTCGGCGCCTTGCGAGGTGCCGCTTTCCTTTCGGAGCAGGCGTGCGGCACGCAAGCAGAGGTCATCGGCAGGCAGGGCCGGGCCCAGGTCGTGCCGGTGCAATTGGCCATCGTCACGTGCATCGATGTGCAGGGTGTCGGCCCAGTCAATCAACACAAACACCGACTGCAGCAGGTGGTAGCCATCGTCACGCCGGCCCGTGATGTGCAGGAACAGGTTGAGTTTGGCGGGGGCGGCCAAGTTGTGCAGGCTGGGCATGGTGTGGTGTCAGCGGTCGAGCCTGATGCGAACCGTGATGCCGCGCAAGGCGATGCTGGCGGGGCGCTGGGCGACGAGCCGTCCGATGCCGATGTCGGTGGTGTCGATTTGCCAGCCGCTTTGTTCGAACGACTGGGGCAGGGTGTTGGTGGGGGCGGGCAGGTCGGGGGCCGGCTGGCCTTGCACCCATTGCATCAAGGCGGCCAAAGGCAGGGGTTCCCCCAGCACCTCCTGGCTGAGTTCGCCCAGGGTGTCGAAGTGCCGGTTGCCCTGGTCGGTCTGCAGCCAGGCTTCCGCGTCGGTCCAGTGCACGCGGGCCACCTGGCTGCCCAGGGGGGTCATCAGGTCCAGTTGGCCGCCTTGCGGTCCACCATTGAAGAAGAAGCCCATGCTGAGGCCTTTGGCGGCCTGGCCTTGAAATGCCTGCAGCTTGACGCTGAGTTGGCCTTGCAAGGCCAATTGGCCCGCTGCCGCCGTCTGTGGCTCGGCGTTGGACGGATGCCCTGGGAACTGTGAGCAAGCGCTCAGGCAGGCCAGCAGCGCAGCAGCGATCCAAGCGCGTGTTGGGATCACAGCTGAACTTGCAGGCGCCTGATGGTGTCGAGCAAGGATTCGTTCTTGACGTCGCGTGCCTGGGCCTTGCGCCAGACTTTGATGGCTTCGTCGCGTTCACCCTGCGCCCACATCACCTCGCCCAGGTGGGCGGCGATTTCAGCGTCGGGGCGCGCTTGATAGGCTTGGCGCAGCAGTATCAGGGCCTCGGCGATCCGGCCGCTGCGGAACTCCAGCCAGCCCAGGCTGTCGGTGATGAAGGGGTCGCCAGGGCGCAGTTCAAGTGCCTTGGTGATCAGGGCTCGGGCTTCATCCAGGCGCAGATTGCGGTCGGCCAGGCTGTAGCCCAGGGCGTTGTACGAGTTGGCATTGTCGGGTTTGAGCTCGATGGCGCGCCGCAACATTTTTTCCATCTCGTCGTACTTTTGCAGGTGCTCGGCCAGCATGGCCTGCTCGTAGATCAGGTCGGCATCGTCCGGGAAGCGCTGATTGGCTTCGGCCATCACGCTGTAAGCGGCGTCCCATTCATTGAGGTCGCGCAGCAGTTGCGTTTCGGCTTGCAATTTGGCCAGGGCATCGCGCGGTTCGCTTTCAGGCATGGCGCGGATCAAGGCGCGGCCCTCGGCCAATTTGCCTTGCCGGGCCATCAACTTGGCACGTTGGCTCTGGATGAGCAGGCTGTCTTCGGATTTTTCAACGCGTTGCAGCCATTCCAGGGCGGCTTGCCAGTTGCCGCGCTGCTCTTCAACCTGGGCCAGCAGGGTGAAGGCCTGCTCTTCGCTGGTGTCGGCGTCCACGGCCATCTGAACCTGGTCAAGCGCACCGATTTTGGACTCCACATTGGCCGGCTTGTCGGGCGCTTGTTTCTTCAGTGCCAGGAAATGCTGCAGGGCCACCTCGGCCTGGTCAGGCTGGCGTAGCTCCAGGCGCACCGCTGCCAGGGTCAACCAGGCACTGATCTGATCAGGCTGGGCCTGGACCACGGTGTCCAGTTGCTCGGCGGCCTCGTTCATGCGCTGCAATCCGGCCAACTTGCGAGCGTAGGCCAAGCGCAGCAGCTTGGGGGCATCGCTGCGCTCGAGTTGCTGGCGGATCAGGTCTTCGGCGCCAGGGGCTTCTTCCATCAGGTTGATGGCCAGCAAGCCGGCTCCCAGGCTTTGAGGCTGCAGCGCCTTGGCTTTTTTGGCGGCTTCCAGCGCTTTGGTGGTGTCCTTGGCGGCCAGCCAGCCTTCGCCACTGGCCACCCAGGCTTCGGCCAGCGCGGGCTGGCGCTGGCGCCATGGTTGGGTGACCTCGTCAATGACTTGCGCGGCTGCCTGGCGGTCGGGCAATCGGGCCAGCGAGCGGGGCAGCGAGGCAATCATCACTGGTTGCTGCGGGGTGGGGCTGAGCTGGATGAGTGATTTGAGCGGATCGACCAGCTCTTTGCTTCGGCCCAGCGCCAGCAAAATCTGCACGTTGAACTCGGCCGCCTCTTTGGATTGTGGTGAGGCCTGACGCCAGGCTTTGGCCGCGGTCAGGGCCTCTTCACCCGCGCGGGCTTGAAGGGCGATCTCGACCGCGCGTTTGAAGAGCTCCGGATTACGGTGTTTGCGCGCCAGTTCCAGGTAGATCTGATAGGCCGCCCCGACGTTGCCGCTGCGTGCCTGGACCTCGCTCACCAGCGTTTGGTAGAACAAGGCCCCGTCCATGCGCGAGTTCTGAAATGCGGGCGCGGGCTCGGCTTCTGCGGCGGCGGCGGCATCTGCCGCCCAGACTAGATTATGCCCGCCCAGCAACACCCCGCTCAAGGCCAGGGCCTGGCTGAGGGCTTTCAAAGAATGGGGGCGCTTGGGGGCAGTCAGTGCAGGCATGAACTCTCCGTGTTGGTGGCCATTCTATTGATACGGCACCGATAATGCGGCCCATGCCTGAATTGCCCGAGGTTGAAGTCACCCGCCAGAGTTTTGCGTCTCGAATTCTGGGTGCCCAGGTTTTGTCCTTGCGCATGGGCAAACCACTGCGTTGGCCCCTGGGCTGTGATCCCGGTCGATTGGACGGGGCCACTGTTGGGCCCGTGTTGCGCCGAGGTAAATATTTGTGGGTGCCGTTGAGCCTGGCCGGCGCTCCTGCCGAAAGCCCGCCCGAAGGCTTGCTGGTGCACCTGGGCATGTCGGGCGCCTTGACTTTTGCCAAGTCGCTGGCGCCATCGGGCCCCCATGATCACTTCGAGTTGGATACCACGGAGGGTTTGCTGCGGCTGACCGATCCGCGTCGGTTTGGGGCGGTGGTGTGGGGCGCTTCCATGAGCTCAGGGTTGCCTGCACGTCTGCTGGCCGGTCTGGGGCTGGAGCCTTTTGACGCGGCCATGACGGGGGCCTACCTGCACGAGCGCCTGAAAGGTCGCAAGGTGTCGATCAAGCAGGCTTTGCTGGCGGGCGACATCGTGGTGGGGGCGGGCAATATCTACGCTTGCGAGGCATTGTTCATGGCGGGCATTGCCCCTCAACTGGCGGCTGGTCGGCTCAGTCGGCCCCGCTGTGATCGGTTGGTGCTGGCAGTGCAGGAGGTGTTGCGTCAGGCGCTGGCGATGGGTGGCTCCAGCCTGCGCGACTTCAAGGATGCCTATGGCAGCCAAGGGCACTTTCAGCTTAGCACCCGTGTTTATGGCCGAGAAGGCGAGCCCTGCCGGACCTGTGCAACGCTGGTGCGCCGTCTGGTCCAGGGACAACGCTCCACGTTCTTTTGCCCGGTTTGCCAGAAAAAATAGTAAGGCGCGGTTACAGGCGTCCTTTTCACCACTTTACATTGCTGGCCTTGCGCTAGGATATCTTCCCATGATGCCTACCTTCGCCAGTAACCTGGATGCCCTGGGGCAGTGGCGCGTTGCCACTGACGCCAAGCTTGCTGACTTGGCGCGCTTTGCGCGTGAGCAGGATTTGCTCAATGAGGCGTCGGCGGAATGGTTCGAGGCCATGCGGCATCGCCTGTCCGGCGAGAAACTCATGGTGGCCTTCGTGGCCGAGTTCTCGCGCGGCAAATCCGAGCTGATCAACGCCATCTTCTTCTCTGACAAGGGGCGGCGCATGATGCCGGCTTCGGCTGGCCGCACCACCATGTGCCCGGTAGAACTGGGCTACGACGCGGCCGACCCGGTGGGCTTGTCCCTGCTGCCGATCGACACCCGCCTGCAAGCTGCTTCGCTGGCCGAGTTCCGGCTTCAGCCGCAAGCCTGGACCCACATCGCGCTGGATTTGAGCAACCCCGATGGCATGGCGCATGCCCTGGGCGAGGTTGTGCGCACGCGCCTGGTGAGCAAGGAAGAAGCCAGGCTGCTGGGCTTCTGGGACGACGAGCGCGTTGAAGACAATCCCCCTTTGCAAGACGGCGACAAGGTCGAGGTGCCGGTGTGGCGCCATGCCCGCATCAATTTGCCGCACCCTTTGCTCAAACGCGGGCTGGTGGTGCTGGACACGCCTGGCCTGAACGCCATCGGCACTGAACCTGAATTGACGCTGGGGCTGCTGCCGCAGGCGCATGCCACGGTCTTCATATTGGGTGCGGACACGGGAGTCACCAAATCCGACCTGAGCATCTGGCGCGACCACCTGTGTGGCCCGGCGCTGGCCCGCTTCGTGGCGCTGAACAAGATCGACTCGCTGTCTGATCCGCTGAGCACGCCTCAGCAGGTGGAAGACGTGATCACCCGCCAATGCGCCAGCGTGGCCCAGACGCTGGAAATCCCGCCCGAGCACGTGTTCCCGATTTCGGCCCGTCAAGCCTTGGCGGCCCGACTGGGTGGTGATGCCGCCGGCCTGCGCGCCAGCCGCCTGGAGTCGTTCGAGACCGCTTTGTCAGAAGGCCTGTTGCCCAAGCGCCGTCAGATGCTGGCCGATTCGGCCATCGATGGTGCGCGCCAGTTCCAATCGCAATTGGGGCGGCGGTTTGGCGAATTGCGCCGCCAGCATGCCGAGCAGTTGTTGGAGCTGCGCGGCCTGCGCGGCAAGAGCACCGGCAAGGTTCAGTTGATGCTGCAGCGAGTGCAGGCCGAAGCCACCGAATTTGAGCAATGCACCGCCCGTTTGTCGGCCATGCGCAGCGTGCATTCGCGCATGCTGAAGGCCGCCTTGCATGATTTGTCGTCCGACCGTTTGCGCAAGGAAGTCGATGTGCTGGGGCAGGTGCTGGGTGGCTCATGGCTGCCCTTGGGCGCCAAAAAGGCTTTTGTGGATTTGTGCGGGCGCTTGCGTTTGCTGATCGAGCAGGCCCAGCAGCGCAACGACGAAACCCATTCGATGCTGGTGGCCTCGTTCGCCAAGCTCAATGCCGAATTCGGCTTCAGCTTGCTGGCCGAACAACAGCTGGATGTTCGCAAGTACACCGACGACCTGACCCTGATCGAGCGCAATTACGTGCAGTACCTGGGTTTGAGTCAGGCCTTCCGCCTGGCCCAGCCGGGCTTCCAGGAGCAGTTCCGCCGCATGCTGATCTCGCGCCTGCGCGTGGTGTTCGAAACCGTCAGCAACGACATCGAACTGTGGAACAAGACGGCGTCGGCCCAGGTCGATAGCCAACTGCGCGAGCGCCGCCGCAATTTCAAGCGCCGCTATGAATCGCTCGACCGCATCCAGTCGGCGTCCAATGAGCTGGACACCCGCCTGCAAGAGGTGCAGGCGCAAGACGAGCGCGTGCTGCAGTTGCAGACGCGCCTGAACACGCTGATCGAGGAGCTGGTGGCGCAAGCGCAATCAGAGGTGCTGCTGGCTGGCCACGAGGGGCATGCCTCCGTGTCCGAGTATTTGAAAGCCGCGCACATCGAGCCTATTTCGCTGAATTTGTCTGGCGCTGACGAGGTCTCGCAAGGCGCATGACGCGGCAGGTTGCCCAAGCCGCCGCCTTGTTGATGGCCGATTCTTCACACGAGTTGCAGCAACGGGCCCAAGCGCTCACACCTGATCTGGCTGACCGCCTCGTGGCGTGGCAACGGCTTGAGGGGCGGCACCATCTGCCATGGCAGGGCGTGCGCGATCCCTACCGCGTCTGGCTCTCGGAGATCATGCTGCAGCAGACCCAGGTCAGCACCGTGCTGGTGTACTTTGACCGATTCCTGACGCGCTTTGCGGATGTGGCCGCGTTGGCCGCTGCACCTTTGGACGATGTGCTGACGCTGTGGGCTGGACTGGGTTACTACACCCGAGCCCGCAATCTGCACAAATGCGCGCAAGCCGTGATGAGCAAGCACGGCGGACAGTTTCCTGCCACGGCCGAGCTGCTGGAGACCTTGCCGGGCATTGGCCGCTCCACGGCGGCGGCCATCGCGTCGTTCTGTTTTGACGAGCGCGCCACCATCCTGGATGGCAACGTGAAGCGAGTGCTGACGCGGGTCATGGCCTGGGGGCAGGATCTGGCCATGTCGGTCCACGAAAAAGCGTTGTGGCAGGCGGCTGAGGTGGTCTTGCCGCTGCAGGGCAAGGACATGCCTTCGTACACCCAAGGGCTGATGGATTTGGGCGCGACGGTGTGCACACAGCGCAAGCCATCCTGCCTGATGTGTCCCTGGGTCGACCTGTGCCGGGCCCGCGTGCTGGGCGAACCGGAGGCCTATCCGGTCAAGACGCGCAAGCTCAAGCGCAGCAAGCGCGAGAGTTGGTGCCTGTGGGTGGAGCACCGTGGCGCGGTGTGGTTGGTGCAGCGCCCGGGCAAGGGCGTGTGGGCCAGCTTGTGGACCTTGCCTTTGTTTGACAGCGAGGCCGATTTGCTGGCGGCGGCTTTGGCTTTGGGCCTGCCCCCACCCGAAGCCCAACCCGTCGTCAACCATGTGCTGACCCACCTGGACTGGCGTTTGCACCCGCTGCGGTCGGTCAGCGCCAAGGCTTTGAAAGAGGCTGTGATGCCTCACGGCAGCGATGCTGACATCGACATCGCGGGCCGCTGGGTGCCCCTGACCGAATTGGCCTCGATCGGCTTGCCGACCCCCTTCAGGCGGATGCTGGAAGGCTGATCAGGCGAGCGTGACGATCACCGGTGCGTGGTCACTGGGGCGTTCGTTCTTGCGCGGTACCTTGTCGATCACGCAAGCGGTGACGCGTGACTTGAGCGCATCGCTGACCAGGATGTGGTCAATGCGCAAGCCTTGATTTTTTCGGAAGGCCAAGTTGCGGTAGTCCCACCAGCTCCAGGGCTTGGGCGCTTGGTCGAACAGCCTGAAAGCGTCAATCATGCCCAGGCCCACCAACCTTTGGAAGTGCTCGCGTTCTTGCGGCGTGCAATGGATCTGGCCGGCCCAGGCCACAGGGTCGTAGACATCGGCGTCGGTGGGCGCGATGTTGAAGTCGCCCATGAGGACCAAATGGGGGTGCTTGACCAGCTCCTGTTTGAGCCATTGGTTGAGCGCTTCCAGCCAGCGCATTTTGTAGACGAACTTGTCGCTGTCGGGCGCTTGGCCGTTGGGGAAGTAACCGCCCACCACGCGGACCGATCCCAAGGTGGCGTGGGCCACGGTGCCGACGATCACGCGGGCCTGTTCGTCATCGAAGCCGGGGATGTTCTTGAGCACCGTGGTGCTGTCGACGCTGTCGCGGGTCAACAGGGCCACGCCGTTGTAGGTTTTCTGGCCAAAGCAGTGGGCTTGGTAGCCGGCGGCTGCCAGTTCCGCCAAAGGGAACTTGTCATCGGTCTGCTTGGTCTCTTGCAGGACGATGACGTCCACGGGGTTGGCGGCCAGCCAGTCCAGCAATTGCGGCAGGCGCACGGTCAGGGAGTTGACGTTCCAGGTGGCGAGTTTCATGATTTCTTTAGCACGTTGAATTCATTGATGTTTTTGTATGAGTTTTGCTGATTTGTGCATCTGGCCACCCACTTGGCTACCCCAATAACCCGTGCTTCACGAAGTGCGCGTCTGGTCCCAACGCTGCATTATCTCGTCAGGACGTGCCGAATCAACTGGATGGCCCATGGCTGACCTGACAACTGAGTCAGTAGGCGCATGGCTGCGATCTTGAGCCGCCGAAATCTGCTCATTGGGCGCGTCATCAGCGCCTCGCGCGCCACGCCAAAAGAGTGTGTTCAGGACCAGGACGGATGGGTGCTCCTGGTTCAAGGCGAAGCCTGGATGGCGGTGGCCGAAAAATCCGTGACACTCAGGGCGGTTGATCGGTGCGCCCCTCGGAAGGTGCCCTGTGGTTGGCGGTGCACCTTTCGGCAGAGAATCCCGCTTGATTGGGCCGCGTGTCGATTTCGGGTGCGCTCATTCGTTGTGATTTCAGAGGGCCGTCCTCTGTTTTTAGGAAGGATCTTCAGCATGAGCACCACCCATACCGTGCGCCTCCATCGCGTCATCCGCACCACCCCGGAGCGCCTCTACCGTGCTTTCCTCAATGCCGACGCCATGGCCAAATGGCTGCCCCCACACGGCTTCACCGGCCATGTCCACCAGATGGACGCCAAGGTGGGGGGCAGCTACAAGATGTCGTTCACCAATTTCAGCACGGGCCACAGCCATTCATTTGGTGGCCAATACCTGGAGCTGGTGCCCCACGAACGCCTTCGCTACACGGCCGTGTTCGACGACCCGAACCTGCCCGGCGAAATGCAGACCACGGTCACTTTGAAACAAGTGTCTTGCGGCACCGAGTTGAGCGTGGTGCAGGAAGGCATCCCGGCGATCATCCCCACCGAAGGTTGCTACCTGGGCTGGCAAGAGTCGCTGACCTTGCTGATCCAATTGGTCGAGCCGGAGATTCCCGGTTGAGGACACTGATCGGAGAATCGATCCATGAAAACCGTGCAACTTGGTGAGCTACCCCCAGCGGCATTGCTCAACCAATACAAAGAGCAGGGCGTGTACACGGACTGCTATTTCGTGGATGTGCCAGGCCACGTCTCGCAGGCCGAGTTTGTCGAGACCTTCTACACCACCGGGTTGTTCAAGGTCGAGCGTTTCATATTGGCATCGCTCGTGTCAAAGCCCTCCACGGACCAGCAGGCCAGGCAGCTGGCGGCCGGGGACGTTGAAGCGTTCGCGGCCTGGCGCGTGGAGGCACGAAGCGCGAACCAATTGCTGCTCTGCGATTTCATGGGTCGCACCAGGTCATGGTTGATGAGCGTGGCGGACGAGGGCGGCAACCCTGGCAGCACACGCTTGTATTTCGGCTCGGCCTTCCTTCCCAAGGTAGACCGCGGTTCCGGGCAAGCCACTTATGGTTTGGAGTTCCAAGCCCTCAAAGGCTTCCACCGCCTGTACTCACGAGCCCTCTTGCGGTCGGCGCAATCGCGCTTGCTGCTCAAAAAGCATAGCTGAGGCAAAGCCATGGCCACCAGCCAAAGCTTCGTCGACTACCTCTGCGAGCAGTCCATCCTGGGCGGCCGCATTTCGCGCAAGAAGGTGGCCGTGCTGGGCACCGTGTCCGAGCACCCGCCTTACCCTGGCGCCAAGCTGTACTTCCGCATTGGCGACGAGATCGACGATCCACAGCTTTTGCAGCGCGTGTTCCAGGCCACCGCCGATGCCTTGCCGTTGCCCAAGTCCAAAGCCGTCAAGCGCAAACCCCCCAAAGCCAAGGCCCCATGAAAAAAGCCCGAGGGGCGAGGCGCACTCGGGCTTTTTGGGGGTGACTTGCGAAAGTCAACCGGGCGTCATCAATTCAATCAGATGCGCTCAATGATCATCGCAATGCCTTGGCCGCCGCCAATGCACATCGTGATCAGGGCATAGCGGCCCTTGATGCGTTGCAGCTCGTACAAAGCCTTGGTCACCAGGATGGCACCCGTGGCGCCCACCGGATGGCCCAGCGAGATGCCCGAGCCATTGGGGTTGGTCTTCTCGTTGGGGAAGCCCATTTCCTTGGACACGGCGCAGGCCTGGGCGGCAAAGGCTTCGTTGGACTCGATCACGTCCATGTCGGCCACGGTCAGGCCGGCCCGGGCCAGCGCAGCCTTGGACGCGGGCACAGGGCCAATGCCCATGTACTCGGGCTCGACACCTGCATGGCCGTAGGACACCAGGCGCGCCAGGGGCTTGAGGCCCAGTTCCTTGGCCTTCTCGGCGCTGGCCATGACCACGGCGGCGGCGCCATCGTTCAGGCCGGAGGCGTTGCCAGCGGTCACGGTGCCTTCTTCCTTCTTGAAGGCGGGCTTCATCTTGCCCAGGGTCTCAAGGGTGGTGTCGCCCTTCACGTGCTCGTCGGTGTCGAACAGCGTGGTGCCCTTGCGGGTTTGCAACTCAACCGCAACGATTTGTTCCTTGAAGTAGCCGGCTTCAATCGCGGCAGCAGCGCGCTGTTGGCTCTGGACGGAATAGGCGTCTTGCTGTTCGCGGGTGATGTCGTAGCGGGCGGCCACGTTCTCGGCGGTGATGCCCATGTGCATGTGCTTGCGCGGGTCGTGCAGGGCGCCGAGCACGAAGTCCAGCATCTTGACATCGCCCATGCGCGCGCCCCAGCGGTTGCTGGTGACCAGGTAGGCGCCGCGGCTCATCGATTCAGCACCGGCGCCGATGGCCACCTCGCAGTCCCCAAGCAGGATGGATTGGGCGGCGGATATCACGGCCTGCAAGCCCGATCCGCACAGGCGGTTCACGTTGAAGGCGGGGGTCTCTTGAGGCACGCCGGCGTTCAGCGCGGCCACGCGGCTGATGTAGGCGTCTTGCGGCACGGAGGGGATCACATTGCCCAGGACCACGTGGCCCACATCTTTGGGCTGCACGCCAGCGCGTTCCAGCGCGGTCTTGATGACCAAGGCGCCCAGGTCGGCCGGAGGCACTTCCTTGAGTGAACCGCCGAAGGTGCCGATGGCGGTGCGGGCGGCGCCCACAAAAACGACTTCACGAGTCATGGTTTTTCCTTCAAGAGAGGGGAGGGATGTGGCCGGAATGGTTGTCAGATTATGCCGCTTTGGTGCCCCAGCAAAGTCGAATCCTGCGCGCCCATGATGTTTTCCGCATGCTCCAGCACAAAGTAGCGGAACGCCTCGGCGGCCGGTGACAGCACCTTGGACACCTCGTGCACGATGTTCCAGGTGCGCATCAAGGGGGTGTCTTCAAAATCAACGATGTGCAGCAAGCCATTGCGCAGTTCGGGCGCCACCGCGTGCAGCGATAAGAAGCCGATGCCCAACCCCGCTGTGACGGCCGCCTTGATGGTCTCGTTGCTGGCGATTTCCATGCCGATGCGGGGCGCCATCTGGTGGTGCTTGAGGTAGTTGTCCAGCACCTCGCGGACCTCGGACCCGACCTCGCGCGCGATCAGCGAATGGTTCATCAGGGCATTGAGTGGCGGGTGGCCTACGCCGAGCAAGGGGTGGCCTGGTGGGCACACGAACACCATGGCATGCCCGGCGAAAGGTTCGGCGCGCATGGCGTATTCCTTGGGCGGGCGGCCCATCACAGCCAGGTCGATTTCGTTGCTGTGCATGCGCGCCATCAGCTTGGTGATGTCGCGGGTCACGTCCAGTTTCACGTCTACGCCCGGATGTTCTGCGTGAAATCGCGCCAGCAGTTGCGGCAGGAAATAACCCGCTGTACTGATCAGACCAATGGTTAACACCCCCGTCTGGACCCCCTTGAATCGGGCCATGACGTTGTTGGCATCCTTCAAAGTTGAAAGCAAACGTTTGGCGTAGACCAGGAAGTACTCGCCCCCCATGGTCAGTTGGATATGGCGGCCATGGCGCTCGAACAGGGGCATGCCGACATGGCCTTCCAGCTCCTTGACCTGCATGGTCACCGCAGGGGGCGAGAGGTGCAAAACCTCGGCCGCGCGGCTGAAGCTGAGCTGCCGGGCGACCTCGGTGAAGACCCTTAATTGCCTAAAAGTCACGCTTCTCATTAAGCAATGCCTTAAGTGAATATAAATATTAACTGAATTTACCTTATCTGTGGTGGGTCCTACATTGGGTTGGAACCCTTCGCTTCTTTCGCTTTTTCTCCATTCCCACAGAGGATTCAACATGAACAAACCAGTGGAAGCCGGCGTCGTGAACGCCGATCAGATCACCGACCAGAAAAAGCGCTACAGCGCCGGCGTGCTCAAGTACCGCCAGATGGGTTATTGGGATTCCGACTACCAGCCCAAGGACACCGACGTCCTCTGTCTGTTCCGCATCACCCCGCAAGACGGCGTTGACGCCATCGAAGCCGCTGCTGCCGTTGCTGGTGAGTCATCCACCGCCACCTGGACGGTGGTGTGGACCGACCGCCTGACCGCTTGCGACAGCTACCGCGCCAAGGCCTATAAGGTTGAGCCCGTGCCCAACAACCCGGGCCAGTACTTCGCCTACGTGGCCTACGACCTGATCTTGTTTGAAGAAGGCTCGATCGCCAATCTGACGGCCAGCCTGATCGGCAATGTGTTCAGCTTCAAGCCATTGAAGGCCGCGCGCTTGGAAGACATCCGCTTGCCGGTCGCCTACGTGAAGACCTTCAAGGGCCCGCCGACCGGCCTGGTGGTCGAGCGCGAGCGCCTGGACAAGTTCGGTCGCCCCTTGTTGGGCGCCACCACCAAGCCCAAGCTGGGCCTGTCTGGCCGCAACTATGGCCGCGTGGTGTACGAGGGCCTGAAGGGCGGCCTGGACTTCATGAAGGACGACGAGAACATCAACTCGCAACCCTTCATGCACTGGCGTGACCGCTTCCTCTTCGTGATGGACGCGGTCAACAAGGCCAGTGCCGCCACCGGCGAGGTCAAAGGCAGTTACCTGAACGTGACCGCTGGCACGATGGAAGACATGTACGAGCGCGCCGAGTTCGCCAAGAATCTGGGCTCGGTCATCGTCATGGTCGATCTGGTGATTGGCTACACGGCCATCCAGTCCATGTCGAACTGGTGCCGCAAGAACGACATGATCCTGCACATGCACCGCGCAGGGCATGGCACCTACACACGCCAAAAGAACCACGGCGTGAGCTTCCGCGTGATCGCCAAGTGGCTGCGCTTGGCCGGTTGCGACCACCTGCACACCGGCACCGCCGTGGGCAAGCTGGAAGGCGATCCGATGACCGTGCAGGGCTACTACAACGTCTGCCGCGACAGTTACACCCACACCGACCTGCCGCGCGGCCTGTTCTTTGACCAGGACTGGGCCGACCTGAAGAAGGTGATGCCTGTGGCCTCGGGCGGCATCCACGCTGGCCAGATGCACCAGTTGATTCACCTGTTCGGCGATGACGTGGTGCTGCAGTTCGGCGGCGGCACCATCGGCCACCCGGCCGGCATCCAGGCTGGCGCCGTGGCCAACCGCGTGGCGCTGGAATGCATGGTCAAAGCGCGCAACGAGGGCCGCGACATCCTCAACGAGGGCCCGGACATCTTGCGCAAGGCCGCTCAGTTCTGCACGCCCTTGAAGCAGGCGCTCGACACCTGGGGTGACATCACCTTCAACTACGCCTCGACCGACACGTCCGACTACGCCGTGACGCCTGGCGTCTCTAACTAAAGCAGGGCAAGGAGAACACCACCATGATGACCAACCCCACCGGCCGCCTCACGCAAGGCCAGTTCAGCTTTCTGCCCGACCTGAGCGACGAAGAGATCGCGCTGCAGATCGAATACGGCCTGCGCAAAGGCTACGCCTGGAGCGTGGAATACACCGACGACCCACACCCGCGCAACACCTATTGGGAGATGTATGGCAACCCCATGTTTGACCTGAAAGATGCCGCTGGTGTCATGACCGAATTGAAGGCCTGCCGCGATACCTTTGGCCGTGGCCACTACATCCGCCTGATGGCATTTGATTCCACCCGTGGCGTCGAAACCATCGTGATGTCCTTCATGGTCAACCGCCCCAAGAAGGAGCCTGGCTTCCGGCTGGAGCGGCATGAGGTGGATGGCCGTTCGGTGCGCTACACCATGAGCGCCTATGCTTTGGGCGAGCCCGAAGGCGAGCGCTACACAGCGCAAGGCGACTGACGTCTGACCAAGCCCATGAACGCGCCGCTCTACAACATCCCCGGCAGTACCGCCCACCGCGCCCAGGCCGATGCGCCTGTGGTGACCACGCCCGTGGCTGCAACGGCGCAGCCCGCCGAGGCGGCGTCCGTGCCGCGCACCGTGGCCGAGGTGCTTGCCCAAAGCCGCATCGACGATGTGATGGACGAGCTGGACCGCGACCTCGTGGGCCTGGCCCCGGTCAAGACCCGCATCCGCGACATCGCGGCCTTGCTGGTGATCGACAAGCTGCGTTCGGGCTTTGGCCTGACGGCGCAGAGCCCCTCGCTGCACATGTGCTTCACCGGCAACCCCGGTACCGGCAAGACCACGGTGGCCTTGCGCATGGCCGAGATCCTGCACCGCCTGGGCTATGTGCGCAAAGGCCACCTCGTGGCCGTGACGCGCGATGACTTGGTCGGCCAGTACATCGGCCACACGGCCCCCAAGACGAAGGAAGTGCTCAAGAAGGCGATGGGCGGCGTGCTCTTCATCGACGAGGCCTATTACCTCTACAAGCCCGAGAACGAGCGCGACTACGGGCAGGAGGCCATCGAGATCCTGCTGCAGGTGATGGAAAACCAGCGCGACGACCTGGTCGTGATCCTGGCGGGCTACAAGGACCGCATGGATCACTTCTTCCAGAGCAACCCGGGCATGTCATCGCGCATTGCGCACCACCTGGATTTTCCCGACTACGCCACGCCCGAGTTGCTCAGCATCGCCGACAAGATGCTCGGCCAGCAGCATTACACCTTTGGTGCTGGCGCCCGCGAAGCTTTCGACGATTACCTGGGGCGCCGCCTGGAGCAACCTCATTTTGCCAACGCGCGCAGCGTTCGCAATGCCCTGGACCGAGCCCGCTTGCGCCAGGCCAGCCGCCTGTTCGAAGACCGGCACCGCGTGCTGACCCGTGATGACTTGACCACCATCGAAGTGGCCGACATCCGATCCAGCCGCCTGTTCGCCGTGCCGACGACTTGATCGAACGATTCATCGTTCGAGCACCAACATAACAACTCAAAGAGGACCACCACCATGAACACCACGTCCACTGTGGAACTGACCGAAGCCTTGGCCTTGAACCTGTCGGGCATGCCTGCCGACGTGGCCCAGGCTTTGAGCGAAACCTTGCTGACCATCGCGCAAGCTTGTGCGGCCATCAGCGAGGTCGCGGCCCAAGGTGCATTGGCGGGGGCGCATGGCCTGGCGTCGTCCAGCAACTCGCAAGGCGAAGACCAGAAGAAGTTGGACGTGATGGCCGACGACGTGCTGTCGGCGGCCTTGGCCGCTTGCCCACACGTGGCTGGTTGGGCCAGTGAAGAGCACGAGATGCCTTTCGTGTCCGACGAGCATGGCAATCAAGGCCGCTACCTGGTGGTGTTTGATCCGCTTGACGGCTCGTCCAACATCGAAGCCAACATCTCGGTGGGCACGATCTTCTCGGTGTTGCCGCACCCTTACCGTGGCACCACCCCGGGCGAGATGGGGTTTTTGCAGCCCGGACAACAGCAGGTGGCGGCCGGTTATGTGCTGTACGGCCCCTGCACGGTGATGGTGCTGACCTGTCGCCAGGGCGTGCAGATGTTCACCCTGGACCGCACCACCTTGCACGGCGATGGCCCGGCCCGTTGGGTGCTGACCCAATCCGAGGTGCGCATCCCCGTGGCCACGCGCGAGTTCGCCATCAACGCGTCCAACCAGCGCTTCTGGGAAAAGCCCGTGCAGCGCTACGTGGCCGAATGCATCGCCGGTGAATCCGGCCCCCGCCACAAAGATTTCAACATGCGTTGGGTGGCCAGCATGGTGGCCGAAGTGCACCGCATCATGACGCGCGGCGGCGTGTTCATGTACCCGCGCGATGAGCGCGAGCCGCGCAAGGCGGGCCGCCTGCGCCACATGTACGAAGCTGCCCCGATGGCCTTGCTGGTGGAGCAGGCCGGTGGCCGCGCCGTCAACGGCACGCACGATCTGCTGGCGGTGGTGCCCGACACCTTGCACCAACGCGTGCCCGTCATCTTGGGTTCGAAGGAAGAAGTCGATCGCATCGTCAGCTACCACGCCGACCCGCACGAAAACGTGTCGTGGCAGTTGTTCAAGACGCGCTCACTGTTCGTTCAACCGCAAGCCTGATCGGGATCGACGCGCATGTCTCGCAAACACCCCATCATCGTGGTGACCGGCTCCAGCGGCGCTGGCACCAGCACGGTCAAGAGCACCTTTGACGCGATCTTTCGACGCGAAGGCATCACCCCGGCCGTGATTGAAGGCGATGCCTTTCACCGCTACTCGCGCACTGAAATGAAGGTGCGGGTGGCCGAGTACGAGCGCGAAGGCATCGCCCTGAGCCACTTCGGCCCCAAGGCCAACGAGTGGGAGATGCTGGGCAAGCAGTACGAGGCCTATGGCGAAACCGGCCGCTGCAAAACCCGCTACTACCTGCACAACGAAGCCGAGGCTTTGCCTTACCAGCAAGAGCCCGGCACCTTCACGCCCTGGTCGGACACCTCCGTGGACGCCGACGTGCTGTTCTACGAAGGCCTGCACGGCTGCGTCAAGACCGACGAGGTTGACCTGGTGCGTCACGTTGACCTGAAGATCGGTGTGGTACCCATCATCAACCTGGAGTGGATTCAAAAAATCCACCGCGACACCAAGTTCCGGGGCTACAGCAAAGACGCGGTGTCCGACACCATCCTGCGCCGCATGCACGATTACGTGCATTACGTGTGCCCGCAGTTTGGCGAGACCGACATCAACTTCCAGCGGGTGCCGGTGGTGGACACGTCCAACCCCTTCATCGCCCGCGACGTGCCCACGGCCGGTGAGAGCATGACGGTGATCCGCTTCCGCAATCCGCGTGGCATCGACTTCCCCTATCTGCTGTCGATGATGCCAGACTCGTTCATGTCGCGCGCCAACACCATTGTGGTGCCTGGCGGCAAGATGGACCTGGCCATGCAACTCATCCTCACCCCCATGATCCTGCGCCTGATGGAAATCCGCCGCGCACAGATGCGCTGACAGCGCCCCAACCATGACCATTCAACTCATCACCTTCGACCTGGACGGCACCATGGTCGATACCGCCTTTGAGATCGCCGAGGCCGCCAACCGCACGCTCGCTGAAATCGGCTTGCCACGGCGCCCGCTGGGCGATGTCACCAAGCTGATCGGCCACGGCACGCGCGAGCTGATGAAAGGCTTGCTCAAGCAAGCCAAGGAAGCGGGCGAGGCCAAGGTGGACACCCTCGACGTCGAAGCCGTCATGCATTGTTTTGAGGGCCATTACAACGACACCACGGGCACCAACAGCCAGCTGTACCCGGGTTGCCTGGACGGCCTGGAGCGGCTTCGCACCGCCGGGGTGCGCCTGGCCTGCGTCACCAACAAGGAACTGCGTTTTGCCCAGCGTGTGCTGGAGGTGACCGGCCTGGCGCCTTTCTTCCCCATCGTCCTGGGCGGGGACAGCCTGGCAGAAAAAAAACCCCATCCTTTGGTGATTGAGTATTGCCTTGCGGCGCTGAATGTGGATAAATCACGCTCAGCGCATGTGGGCGACTCCTCAATTGATGTTGAGACCGCTCAGCGTGCTGGCGTGGCTGCCTGGGCTGTTCCCTATGGCTACAACGGCGGACAACCCATTGAAGATTCCCACCCCGACGGCGTGTTTACCGACATCGCCCGAATCGCTGACCATGTGCTCAACCTGCGCATGGTCGCTTAATTGTCAACCGACGAGTTAAGGAGATATTCATGGCCGTGACAACCCCCATCGCTGACCTTGGCTGGCACGCTGCACCATTCCGCCTCAAGGGCGTGGACGGCAAGATGCACACGCTCAAGGAGTTGTCTGGCCGGCATGGCACGCTGGTCATCTTCATCTGCAACCACTGCCCTTATGTGAAGGCCGTGTTGCCACGCATCATCCGCGATGCCCGCGAGTTGCTGCCCCTGGGCGTGAACACCATTGCCATCAACTCGAACGACGACTCTACCTACCCGGAGGACAGCTTCGATAACATGCAGCGCCTTGCTGCCGAGATGGATTTCCCTTTCCACTACCTGCACGACGAAACGCAAGAAGTGGCGCGCGCCTATGGTGCCGTTTGCACCCCTGATTTTTACGCCTTCGACGCTGGGGGTTGCCTGCACTACCGTGGGCGCCTGGACGCTTCGGGGCGCGAACCCGCACCTGAAGACGCCCCTCGCGAATTGTTCGATGCCATGCGCCTGATTGCCTATTACGGCTATGGGCCCGGCGATCAATACCCCAGCATCGGGTGCTCGATCAAGTGGCGCGACACCGAACTGGCCGAAGCGCCTTCGGGCCAGAAGGCCCTGGCCGCCTGACCCTGCCTGGTCACTCCTCGACTGAGACGCCGCGCATGAAGGCAACCCGGCCTTTGATTTCTTGCGCGGCTTCTTTCGGCTCAGGGTAGTACCAGACCGCGTCCTGGTTGGCATCGCCATCCACGAACAAGGTGTAGTAACTGGCCTCGCCTTTCCACGAGCACATGGTACGTCGATTGCTGGACAGCACGTATTCGCGCTTGAGCGCGCTCTCGGGGAAGTAATGGTTGCCTTCAACCACCACGATGTCGTCACTTTCGGCGATGATCACGCCGTTCCAGATGGCTTTCATGTTGTCCTCCTGATGACCCCTGTCATCGACAATGCAACTGTACTTCGGTTATCGTGGGCGCCATCTGATTTTGCCCATGTGTCATGAACCGCGAAGAACTGATTGCCCTTGATCGTCCTGACGTTCGGCCGAAGCTTCTGGCGCGTTGGCACGAAGCCCGGTCCATTACCGATGCTTTATTCGACAGCCTCTCGCCCGACGTCTTGTACCAGCGGCCGATTGCCGAGCGGCACCGCGTCGTTTTTTACCTGGGGCACCTGGAAGCCTTTGACTGGAACCTGTTGACCACCAGGCGGGCGATCACGGCGTCTGTCAATGCCGGCTTCAACCAGTTGTTCGCCTTTGGCATTGACCCGGTGGGCAGTGGTTTTCCGCAAGATGTGCCGGGCGACTGGCCAAATCTGCAGGATATCCATGCTTACAGGCTCTCGGTTCGCGAAGCGCTGGACGAACTCATGGGCACCCTGCCGGTGAGCTGGCAAGGGCCGTGGGCCGGTGGCAGTGGACGGCATTTCGATGTCGCCTGCTTGCTCAACGTGGCCATCGAGCACCGTTTGATGCACGCCGAAACGCTGACCTACATGCTGCACCGCTTGCCGGTGGGCTCACCGCGAGACGCAGCAGAAGCGCCTTTGGCCGCCCAGGTGGCACCTGCCCGGTCAGCAATGCCAACAGCCATGGTTAGCATTCCGCCCGGGCGCGTGATGCTGGGTGAATCTCGCAGCAATGCGCAGGCGTTTGGCTGGGACAACGAGTTCCCCGCGCATGAGGTCGCGGTGCCGACCTTTGCCATCGACCAGTACATGGTCACCAATGGCCAGTACCTGGCCTTCATGACCGATGGCGGCTACGAGCGCTCTGAATTCTGGCAACCACAAGATTGGGCCTGGCGAGAAAGCCAAGGCATCAGGCAACCTGCGTTCTGGCGCTGTGAGCGCGACGGCTGGTGGCTGCGTGCCATGCACCAGGAGCTGCCTTTGCCCTTGGATTGGCCGGTGTACGTCAGTCATGCCGAAGCCAGTGCCTACGCGCGTTGGGCTGGCAAGGCCTTGCCCACGGAGGCGCAATGGATGCGGGCGGCCTTGGGGGCTCAGCCTGTGCAAGAAGGGCAGTGCAACGCCAACTTTCGCCGTTGGGATCCCGAGCCCGTTCAGGCCTGCCAACAGGTCAGCGCCTTTGGCGTGGTGGGCATGTTCGGCAATGGTTGGGAGTGGACCCGAAGTGCTTTCCAGCCCGCCGATGGCTTTGAAGCATTTCCGTTTTACCCCGGGTATTCCAAGGATTTTTTTGATGGACAGCACTTTGTCTTGAAGGGCGGATCGCCCAGGACCGCGGCCTGCATGCTCAGGCCCTCGTTTCGCAACTGGTTTCAGGCGCACTACCAGCACGTCTACGCAGGTTTGCGTTGCGTCAGTGCGGACTGATCTGACAACAGAAAGACAGGCATGACCCACCCCACCGCACCCACCGCTGCTCAGGCCGATGCGTTTGCCACCGATGTCTATGGTGGTTTGACGCAATCACCCCAGAAGACCCTGCCATCCAAATACCTGTACGACGCGGTTGGATCGGCCTTGTTTGAGGTCATCACGCATTTGCCAGAATACGGCCTGACCCGCGCTGACGAACGCCTGATCAAGGCGCATGCCCAAGACGTGTTGATCCGCTTGGGCCCCGTGAGCACGTTGGTGGAGTTGGGCAGCGGCAGTGGTCGCAAGACCCGTTGGGTCTTGGAGGCTTGCGCACTGCGCCAACCATGCACCTACTACCCCATCGAGATCTCGGCAACGGCCTTGGCGCATTGCAGCCGCGAGCTGAGCGAC
The DNA here is from genome assembly GCF_014378415.1 of Aquabacterium sp. Lineage (GTDB taxonomy): Bacteria > Pseudomonadota > Gammaproteobacteria > Burkholderiales > Burkholderiaceae_C > Aquabacterium. The sequence goes on along the minus strand of NZ_JACMNS010000095.1, from coordinate 34,524 downwards.
ATCGTCGGGGTGAAGGTGTTGGGCATCGAGCGCGAATACCTGCCAGGCCTGCAAGAGGTCGCGGCCATGCGCCAGGGTGAATCGCCGATGCTGGTGCTGTTTCTGGGCAGCACCATTGGCAATTTTGCGCGGCCCGATGCGCAGCGATTTCTGTGTGAGGTGCGCAAGTTGATGCGCCCTGGTGATGCGCTACTGCTGGGCACTGACCTGGTCAAACCCCTGCAGCCATTGATCAAGGCTTACGACGATGCTTTAGGCGTCACGGCAGCATTCAACTTGAACCTGCTGGTGCGCATCAACCATGACCTGGGGGCCAATTTCGACATCAGCCAGTTCCAGCACGAGGCGCGCTTCAATCCAGAGACCAGCGCCATCGAGATGCACATCAGGTCTCGCATCAGGCAATCGGTGGACATCCCTGGTGCGGGCCTAACGATTGGCTTCGAGGCGGGCGAAACCATCTGGACCGAGATCAGCCGCAAGTACCTGGCGCCCGATGTGCTGGCCATGAGCGCGCAGGCCGGATTCACTTCGGCCGACCAATGGATTGACGAGGACTGGCCCTTTGCCGAGACCTTGCTGGTGGCGGCTTGATATCGCGGCCTAGCAGGTGAGTCGGCCCAGCCCGCTGGATGCGTGCGCCAGCACCTCGATGGCCGACCAGTCGCCCGCTGCCACCAATAACGCCGGGGCCAGCCACGAGCCGCCCACGCAGGCCACGTTGGGCAAGGCCAGAAAATGGGGTGCAGTCTCGACCGTGATGCCGCCGGTGGGGCAAAACAGCGCGTCGGCAAAAGGGCCGCCCAGGGCTTTGAGCATGGCGACGCCACCGGCTTGCTGAGCCGGGAAGAACTTGAAGCACTCAAAGCCCGCGTCCATTGCGGTCATCAACTCGCTGGCCGTGGCCACCCCTGGCAGCAGCGGAATGGCCGCTTTGTGGGCGAACTGGGCCAATGCCGGGGTCAGCCCCGGCGAGACCGCGAACTGGGCCCCCGCGCGCGCGACGTCATCCCATTGCTTGATGGTGGTCACGGTGCCTGCGGCGATCACCGCTTCAGGCACTTCTCTGGCCAGGGTTTCGATCACTTCCAGCGCGTTGGGGGTGCGCAAGGTGATCTCCAGCACCTTCAAGCCGCCCGCCAGCAAGGCGCGGGCGATGGGCACGGCGTCGGCGGTGCGGTTGATCACCAGCACGGGGATCACGGGACTCAGGCGCATCACGGCCGCCAGCATGTGGTTTTTGTTGCTCATGGATTGTCGGGGGGGAAGCCAAAAGACATGGCGCCTTGCTCGGCACCGGTGACGGCATGGCGGAAGGTGCCGAACAGCTCGCGGCCACTGCCGTGAGTGTTGGCGGACAGGTCAGCCGTGGGGGTTTCACGCAGTGCCCATTCCGCCTCGTCGACCAAGGCGGTCAGGGTGCCGGCTTCGGCATCCAGTCGGATGATGTCGCCATCGCGCACCTTGCCCAGCGGGCCACCGGCCAGCACTTCGGGCGTGATGTGGATGGCCGAAGGCACCTTGCCCGAGGCACCCGACATGCGGCCGTCGGTGACCAGGGCCACGTTGAAGCCCTTGTCCTGCAGATTGGCCAGGGTGGGCGTGAGCGAATGAAGCTCGGGCATGCCATTGGCGCGCGGCCCCTGAAAGCGCACCACGGCCACGAAGCTGCGCTCCAGCTCGCCGCGCTTGTAGGCTTCGATCAGGTCTTCCTGCTGGTCAAAGACCACGGCGGGGGCTTCGATCAAGCGGTGCTCTGGCTTGACGGCGGACACCTTGATCACCGATCGGCCCAGGTTGCCATTCAGCACCTTGAGCCCGCCGTCTCGCGAGAAGGGCGTGGAGAAGGGCACCAGCACGGTGGCATTGCCGCTGTCGGGTGGCACGGCCTGCCAATGAACCAGCTCGTTGTGCAGCATGGGCGTCTGCGTGTAGTGGTGCAGGCCCCGGCCCATGGCGGTCAGCACCTGAGAGTGCAGCAGCCCGGCGTCCAGCAATTCGCGGATCAGGAAGGCCATGCCGCCAGCGGTGTGGAACTCGTTGACGTCGGCGTTGCCGTTGGGGTAGATGCGGGCCAGCAGCGGCACCACGGACGACAGGCGGTCGAAGTCATCCCAATCGATGATGATGCCTGCCGCCCGCGCAATGGCCACCAGGTGCAAGGTGTGGTTGGTGGAGCCGCCCGTGGACAGCAGGCCGACGATGCCGTTGACGATGGCTTCTTCGTCGATGACCTTGCCCAGCGGGATGTGGTTGCCACCCAGGTGCGTGATGCTGGCGACGCGGCGCGCGGCCTCGCGCGTCAGGGCTTCGCGCAGCGGTGTGTTGGGCGAGACAAAGGCGGCACCGGGCAGGTGCAGTCCCATCACTTCCATCAACATTTGATTGCTGTTGGCTGTGCCGTAAAAAGTGCAGGTGCCCGCCGAGTGGTAGGACTTTTCCTCGGCCTCCAGCAAGGCCTCTTTGCCGATCTCGCCCGCCGCAAATTTCTGGCGGACTTTGGCTTTTTCGGCATTGGGCAAACCCGTGCCCATGGGGCCAGCGGGCACGAAGATGGTGGGCAGGTGGCCAAAGCTCAAGGCGCCGATCAACAGGCCTGGCACGATCTTGTCGCACACGCCCAGGCACAACACGGCATCGAACATGTTGTGCGACAAGGCCACGGCCGTGGACAGGGCGATCACGTCGCGCGAAAAAAGCGACAGCTCCATGCCGGGCCGGCCTTGCGTGACGCCATCGCACATGGCGGGCACGCCGCCGGCAAACTGTGCGGTGGCGCCGGCTTCGCGCGCGGCCTGCTTGATCCATTCAGGAAAGGCCTGTAGTGGTTGGTGGGCCGACAACATGTCGTTGTAGGACGAGACGATGGCGATGTTGGGCTTGCGCTGTTCGCGCAGCCAGATCTTGTCGGCGGGCTCGGCGGCGGCATAGCCATGGGCCAGGTTGGTACAGCCCAGCTGGGCTCGACCCGATTGATTGGACCTGCCGGCGTCTTCAATGCCCTGCAGATAACGCTGACGCGTGGCCGTGCTGCGCAGTCGGATGCGATCAGTGATGGCCAGAAGCTGAGGATGGGTGTTCACGGCTGGATCAGAGGGGTTATGGGGGCGAATGGCATGACTTAAGATGCCTTGTGCCTGATTCTGGCACCACATCCTCCACTGGAGAAATCTGCATCATGAATCCGGTCAAGGTCGTTGGCATTGTGTTGATCGTGGCGGGCACGCTGGGTTTGGTGTATGGCGGCGTCAGCTACACCAAAGAGCATCAGGCCGCCAAAATCGGCCCCATTGAGCTGTCCATGAGCCAGAAAGAAACCGTGGCCATTCCCACTTGGTTGAGCGTGGGCGCCATCGTGGTGGGCGCGGCTTCGCTGCTCTTGTCCAGCAAGCGGTGAGCCTGCGCCTGGGGGGATCTGGATTGGGCATGACGGGATCGCCTTCAAAAGCCATGGATGCCGCGCGCATCCTGTCTGCACGCCGTTTGTCCGGTGAGCAAGGGGCTCGCCTGCCAGAGGGTTGCCGCCCTCAATCCCTGGATGAGGCCTTTGACGTTCAGGCAGCGGTCACGCAACAACTTTCGGCGCGCATCGGCGCCTGGAAGTGCGCGTTGCCCCTGGAGGGCCGCTTGACGGCCGCCCCCATCTACGCCAACAAGGTTCACACGGGCAGCCCCTGCGCTGTCTTTGCCCAAGATGGTTGCGTGCGGGTGGAGCCCGAGTTGGCCTTCATCCTGCGCCAAGACTTGCCAGCACGCGCCTCGCCCTACAGCCAAGCAGAAGTGGACGACGCGATCGCGCGCACGCACATCGCCCTTGAATTGATCGATGGCCGCTACACACCTGCCGAGGCGGCCCAGGCCAGCTTTGCCGAGAAGCTGGCCGATGGTCTGGTCAACCAGGGCTTGTTCCTTGGCCCTGAGGTCGATGCCGTCTGGTCCAGCGCTGCCACTGACCTGGCGATCCGCGTGCGCCAGGCATCCGGCGCTGAGCGCCTGCACAAGGGGCGCCATCCCAACGTCCTGCCTCGGTCACCGCTGTACTGGTTGGTCGAATTTTTGCGCAGCCGCGGGCAGGGCTTGCATGCGGGCCAGGCCGTGATCACTGGTTCTTACGCGGGCAGTTTCACGCTGCCCTTGAACGAAGACATCGCCATCCAGTATGGCGATCTGGGCGGGTTGACCGTGCATTTCACGCGCCTGACCATGGGCCAGTTCAGTGAGCCGTCCTCGCAGCAGTGAGGCCGTGCGCGCCTGGGTAGACGCATTGCGCCGCCAGGCCGACAAGGCCACCTTGATGCAACTGCCGCCTTTGCTGGGTGAAGACGCTGCCCGCGTGATGGCCTTGCTGCGTGCCAGCGCCGACGAGCCGATTCCAGATGGTTTTCTTGACTCGGTCCAGGCTGCCGGCGGCGAAGTTCAAGGGCACTTTCGCCCCCGGCTGACCTTGCAGACTCTGAGCCGGGGTGATGGCCTGTTGGGCATGAAGCCCTCAGGCCTGTTTGGACCTCGCGGCGGCACGGTGACCGTGGCGCACATCGACTGGGCCTACGCCACCGACGAAGGCCTGCGCTGGGAAACGCACGCCCCCACCGCCTTGTTGAACAGCCGGCCCAAGGCCATGCAGCCCATGCTGGACGCGGGGGGCCAGTCGGTGACGTTGCGGCGCGATCTGGGCGCCGAGGCCGATGCGCTGGACACCATCCGCGCCTTGGGCTTTCACCCTTTGCCGCCCGATGCCTTGCAATGGCGCATGGCCAACGCGGAGGGTGAGCACGATCACCTGTGGTCCTTGCTGCAGGAGGAATTTTTTGGCGACTTCTGGGCCGACCAGGCACCGGGCCTGCAGGCCCAGGGTTGGACGGTCGTCGTGCGCCCCGGTTTTGCGCATGAAAGCGTGCCGGTCGAGGCCTGGCGTTTGATCGTCGATTCTGAAACCGGCGAGGTGCTGGGTAAGGAGGTGGCCTCGCGTCTTCGTGGGCGCGGTGCGCTGCCCGATGGTTTGGGCCTGGCTCGGCGCGAAGGCTCCTGGCTCTTGTCCCTGGGCGTTGAGATCGATGGGCAGACCCTGGACCTGTCGCCCTTGCTGGCCGACTTGTTGCGCCGCGATGCGCGCTGGCTGGATGCCGACAAGGTGGCCGCCATCGACGATCTGGCGCTGATCTCTCTGCGCGCGCCAGGCGGCAAGCGCATCCACGCTTTGGCCGCACCGCTCAAGGTCATTGTGGGCGCCATGCTGGATTTGTTGACCGATCCAAGGCGCGTCGATGGACCACTGCGCCTGTCGCCCTGGGATGCTCACCGCATCGATGATCTGCGCTTGAGTCTGCTCGACACGCAGGCCGAGCGCGCGGGTGTGCATGGCGCCTGGCAACTGCAGGGTGCCGCTGGCTTGCAGGCTTTGGCCCGGCGCTTGGAGGGTGCAGGCGAGCCGCGCCCGGTGGCGGCCCCATTGGGCTTGAACATCACCCTGCGGCCCTACCAGTTGCATGGCGTGGCCTGGCTGCAATACCTGCGCGAACACCACCTGGCGGGCATCCTGGCCGACGACATGGGCCTGGGCAAGACGGCGCAGGCCCTTGCCCACATCCTCATCGAGCAGCATGCCGGGCGGCTTGATCGGCCGGTGCTGGTGGTGCTGCCGACGTCGCTGGTGTTCAACTGGCAGGCTGAGATCAAACGAATGGCGCCCGGTTTGCGCGTGCTGACCTTGCAAGGCCCACAGCGTGCCGATGACTTTGCCCTGATGGCCGAGCACGACATCGTGCTGACCACCTACCCCCTGCTGTGGCGGGACATCCGGGTGCTGGAAGCCCAGCCCTTCCACCTGGTGATCCTGGATGAAGCGCAAATGGTGAAGAACGCGTCCAGCCACAGCGCGCGGGCCGTGCGGCGCCTGCACACCCGCCACCGCTTGTGCATGACTGGCACGCCGCTTGAAAATCACCTGGGCGAGTTGTGGGCGCAGTTCGATTTCCTGATGCCGGGCTTTCTGGGTGATTCGCGCAGCTTCCACCGCCTGTGGCGCAAGCCCATCGAAGTCGGCGGAGAAACCTTGCGGGCCGAGTTGTTGGCCAAGCGCGTGCGGCCGTTCATCCTGCGCCGACGCAAGCAGGACGTGGCCACCGAGCTGCCGCCCAAGACCGAAGTGATCAAGCGCTTGCAGTTGCAAGGCCGCCAGCGCGATCTGTATGAAAGCGTGCGCCTGGCGGCCGACGAGCAGGTGCGCCGCGTCCTGCTGCGCAAGGGCTTCGCGGGCGCACAGATCACCATCCTGGATGCCTTGCTCAAGCTGCGGCAGGTGTGTTGCGACCCCTACCTGCTCAAAGGCGAGCAAACACCCAAGACCATGGAGCGCGCCAAGCTGGAAGTTCTGTTGGACATGCTGCCCGAGTTGGTCGATGAGGGCCGGCGCGTGCTGGTGTTTTCGCAGTTCACCGAGATGCTGGGCCTGATCGAGCAGCAACTGGACATCTTGCAACTGCCCTGGCTGGCCTTGACCGGCCAGACGCCGCCCTCCAAGCGTGGCGAGGTGGTGGCGCGCTTTCAGAACAAGGAGGTGCCCATCCTCCTGGTCAGCCTGAAGGCTGGTGGTGTGGGCCTGAACCTCACCGCCGCCGACACCGTCATCCACGTTGACCCCTGGTGGAATCCGGCCGTGGAAGATCAGGCCACGGCCCGAGCACACCGCATCGGTCAGGACCAGCCCGTGTTTGTCTACAAGCTGGTGGTGGCGGGCAGCATCGAGGAGCGCATCCTTGAGCTGCAATCACGCAAGGCCGCTTTGGCCGAGGGCGTGCTGGGCAGCGATGGTGCCGCCACGCCCAAGTTCAGCGCCGCAGACCTGGACGCCTTGCTGGCGCCCTTGGGCCCGCCGCAGTGAACCGTGCGTGCAACACCAAGGCCGCCGCCACGGTCGCCAGCAGGTGCTTGAGCGTGTGCCCGCCCACCCCCAGGTGCTCGCGCCAGATGGCCGACAGCAGCCCGGCGAAGGCCAGTGCGATGGGCAAGCGGTCCCACACCAGCCGGGCGTTGTCCGGGGCCAGGTGATTTCAGCCCGCCGGTATCGACCGGCGATACCGCTGCGCTCATTTGTAAAAACGCATCGATTTCTGGCAGAGTCCGCAGCAGATCAACACAGGGGTGGGTATGCGCTTCATTTCCAGGCCAGCGATGGCTGTCATTGCTGGCTTTTTGAGCAGCGTGGCGATCGCGGCGCCTTTGGGCAAAAACGAAGTACCCGCCAGTCTGAAAGACTGGTTACCTTGGGCCATGCATGGCCATGAGGCCTTGCTGTGTCCGCCGCCGTACAACGGCGACCAGGCCAAGGCCTGTGTCTGGCCATCATCGTTGGTGCTGCGTGCGGGCGCGCAGGCCGCGAGCTTCCGCTTCGAAGTCCAGGTATATGGCTTGGCATCGCAGGTCGTGTTGCCAGGCGAGGCCACACGTTGGCCCAAGGACGTCAAGGCGAACGGGCGCGCTTTGCCGGTGTCCGAGGCGGATGGGCACCCGGTGACCTTGCTGGCGCCCGGCCGCCATGTGGTCGAAGGCAACATCCCCTGGAAAGACATGCCGCAAGACCTGCAGTTGCCCAAGGGCGTGGGCAGCGTCGTGTTGTGGGTGGATAGGGCGCAGGTCGCCCGTGCGCCTGACGCCGAAGGCCGCGTCTGGTTGAAGCAAGCCCCGCAAGTGGCCCAAAGCACCGATGCCCACACCGTGCACACCACGCGCCTGGTGGACGACCAAGTGCCCTTGCGCGTCACCACGCATTACGACATCGCCATCTCGGGCAGGGCCCGCGAGATCGAGCTGCCCCTGGCCTTGCTGCCGGGCCTGGTCGCCGAATCCATCGACAGCCCTTTGCCGGTGCGCCTGCACGACAACGGCAAGCTGGTGGTGCAAGGGCGCCCTGGCAACTGGTCGATCGAATTGCGGGCGCGGCTGATGTCGCCAGTGCAGGCTTTGACCTTGCCCAAAGGCGCGGCATCAGAGGATGAGATCTGGTCGTTTGCCGCGCACAACGATGTTCGGCTGGTGAGCGTGGAAGGCGTGGTGTCGGTGGACCCCAAACAGGTGGCCATGCCCGAGCCCTGGCGTGCCTACCCCGCCTACCGCCTGCGGCCCGGCGACACCTTGAAGCTGGTGCAGACGCGCCGTGGCAACCCCGTGCCCAACCCCGACAGCTTGCGCATCGCGCGCGAGCTCTGGCTTGATTTTGATGGACAGGGCTACACCTTCCACGACGAAATCACCGGCACCTTGTCGCGTTCGTCTCGCCTTGAGTTGGCCGCGCCTGGCGTGCTGGGCCGGGCCTCCTTGAACGACGATGACCAATCGATCACCCGCTTGAAGAACCCTGGGCCAGATGGCCTGGAAGTGCGCACCGGCGCCGCCCGTTTGAGTGCCGACAGCCGGGTGGTGGGCGGTGTGCGCACCTTGCCGGCATCAGGCTGGGCCGTTGATTTCAACAAGGCCTCGGCGATGCTGAACTTGCCGCCCGGTTGGCGTTTGCTGCACGCTGGCGGGGTGGACACTGCCGACGGTTCGTGGGTGTCACGCTGGACCTTGTGGGACTTTTTCTTCGTGCTCTTGAGCGCTTTGGCCGCTGGCAAACTGTTCGGCTGGAAGCGTGGGGCCTTGTTGGGGGCTGCGCTGGTCGTGTCCTGGCACATGCCTGGCGCGCCGCAATCGCTGTGGCTGATGATGTTGGCGTTTCATGCGCTGACCAAGGTCTTGCCTTCCGGCAGGCTCCTGGTCCTGTCCACGTGGGCCGAAAGGGCCTTGGCCTGCTTGATCGCCTTGGTGCTGTTGCCGTATGCCGTGCAGCAGGTCCGCTTGTCGATGTACCCGGCGCTGGAGCGCCCTTGGCAGACCATGGGCGAAGCGCAGCGAGAGCGCAATCAGGCGGCGTCCGAGGCGGTGGAGGCGACCCTGGCAGACGCGCCTTCGCCCGAGGCCGATGGCGCGCCACCAGCGTCCGTGAGCAGCCGGCAGTACAGCGTGAGCAAGTCGCAGGCGGTGCCCGCACCCGCGCCAAAGTTGGCGCAACGGCTGGACGAGCAGGATCCCGGTGCCAAGGTGCAAACGGGCCCGGGCTTGCCCAGTTGGCAATGGAACGCGCATCGCCTGGCTTGGCAAGGGCCGGTGCAGCAGTCTCAATCCTTGCGGCTGGTGCTGTTGCCGCCGGCTGGCACGGTGGCATGGCGCCTGGCCAGTCTGGCGCTGCTGGTGATGGCCCTGTTGAGCATGCTGGGCAAGATGCCCTGGTGGCCCTCTTGGCGCAGCAAGCCTGTCCCGGCAGAAGGTGCGGCCCTGGCCACCGTGCTGCCCTGGATCTGCGCGGCCTTGTTGATGGGTGCACAAGGTGATGCCCGGGCGGCCGAACCCACGCCCGCCGAACCCGTGACCCCACCCGCCAGCGCCTTGCTGGACGAATTGCGCAACAAGCTGACCGCGCCCCCCGATTGCATGCCACGTTGCGCCGATGTGCCACGCCTGTGGCTGGTGGCGACCGGCTCGCGCATTCAGCTGCGCATCGAGGCCCATGCCCTGGCCGATGTCACCATGCCTTTGCCAGGGCAGGGCGTGAACTGGCGGCCGGCTTCTGTCACCGTGGACGGCAAGCCGGCGGCCATCCGCCGAGACGATGCCGGCGCCTTGTGGATCGCCTTGAGCCAAGGCGTGAGCCAGGTTGTCCTGGAAGCCGATGTGGGCAATGCCTCGGCGGTGGACATCTCGCTGCCCATGCCGGTGCGCGAAGTCAAGTCGCAAACCCAGGGCTGGACCCTGGCCGGCCTGGACGCCCGTGGTTTGGCCTCGGGCGCCCTGAGCTTGTCGCGCGAGCAATCCTCGGTGCAATCCGAAGACCGAGGCACGCAGCGGGACGCCTTGCCGCCCTTTGTGCGTGTGGCGCGCACCTTCCACCTGGGCCTGCGCTGGACGGCCGAGACGCACATCCAGCGCATCACGCCCAGCCTGGCGCCGCTGCGGGTCAGGGTTCAATTGCTGAGTGGTGAATCGGTCAACGACGATGCCGTGCAAGTGCAGGATGGCGTGGCCACGGTGCAGCTGGGTGCGAACGAGTCGGTGGCTTTTGTCAGCACCTTGAAAGAGTCACCTAAGCTGTCCTTGAACAGCACCAAGGCGCTGAACCAGATTGAAGTGTGGAAGCTGGACACCTCCACGCAATGGCACGTGGCCTTGTCCGGCATCGCGCCCGTGGTGCACCAGGAGGCCGGGCGCTGGATGCCCACCTGGCAACCCTGGCCGGGCGAACAGGTGGTCATTGACGTGTCCAAGCCAAGCGGCGTGGCAGGCCAGACCTTCACGGTCGACCGGGTGGACACCAGCGTGAACCCCGGCGCGCGTGCCACGGACGTGTCCGCGCAAACCGCGCTGCGCTCCAGCCAGGGCGGCAACCACCGCTTTCAGTTGCCAGCCGGTGCCGAACTCCTGGCGGTGTCCGTGGATGGGCAGGTGCTGCCCGTGCAGCAGCAAGCCGCTGCCGTCATGGTGCCCATCACGCCCGGGGCCCATGTGGTCAAGCTGGATTGGCGCGAGCCGCGTGGCATGTCCTGGTGGTTCCAATCCCAAACCCTGAATGTGGGCGCGGCGGGTGTCAATGACCGCACTTCCATCAACGTGCCCGCCGACCGCGTGGTGCTGGCCGTGGGCGGGCCCAGCGTCGGCCCCGCTGTTCTTTTCTGGGGCGTGTTGATCGTCATCATCGCCGTGGCCTGGGGCTTGGGGCGCTCGCGGTTCACCCCGCTCAGCGCGGTGTCGTGGGTGCTGTTGGGCCTGGGCATCGCCCAGATGTCGCTGATCGGCATCGCGGTGGTGGTGGGCTGGTTCCTGGTGATGGAATCACGCCGCCGATTCGGGCCGGCCTTGAGCCGGCGCTGGTTCATCACCGCGCAGATTGCGGTGGCGCTGTGGGGCCTGCTGGCGGCGGGGGTCTTGCTGGAGACCGTGCGGATGGGTTTGTTGGGTTATCCGGACTTGATGGTGCTGGGCAACGGGTCAGATGCCTCGCACCTGCATTGGTACGCAGACCGCTTTGCTGCCACCACTGCCCAGGCCTGGCTTCTCTCGGCACCAGTGGTCGTTTACCGGGTGGTCATGCTGTTGTGGGCGCTTTGGTTGTCGGCCTCGCTGTTGCGCTGGGTGAAATGGGCGTGGGAGTGTTTCAGCGCGGGCGGCCATTGGCGGGATAATCCGCCACCCCCGCAAGCTCCCCCTGTTTGACATCAACCACAAGGACCCCTGTGTTCAAGAATTTGACGGTGTATCGCATTGGGCCGGACTGGTCCGCTTCAGTGGCTCAGATCGAAGAAAGCCTGTACAAGGCTAGGTTTGTGGAATGTGGCGCCACCCAGCAGCAATCGTCTGGTTGGGTGGAGCCTCGCGGCATCAAGCACGCGCCCCTGGTTGAAAAGGTGGGTGGCCAGTTGCTGCTCAAGCTCATGATCGAGCAGCGCGTGCTGCCCGGTGCCGTGATCAAGCGCCGCACCGAGGAGATCGCGGCCAAGATCGAGCAAGACACCGGCCGCAAGCCCGGCAAAAAACAAACCAAGGAGATCAAGGAACAGGCCATGCTGGAGTTGCTGCCCATGGCCTTCACCAAGCAGGCGTCCGTCAACGTCTGGATCGACCCCGAGCAGCGCCTGTTGCTGGTCGATTCAAGCAGCCAGGGCAAGGCCGACGAAGTGGCCAGCTTCCTGGTCAAGACGCTGGAGACCATCGCCGTCAGCCAGTTGCACACCAAGCAGTCATCGGCCGTGGCCATGTCGGAATGGCTGGTGAGCGGCGAACCGCCTGCCACCTTCACGGTTGACCGCGATTGCGAGCTGAAGTCGGCCGACGAGATGAAGTCGGTGGTGCGCTATTCAAGGCACCTTCTGGACATCGATGAAGTGCGCCAGCACATCACCAGCGGCAAGGTGCCCACCAAGCTGGGCATGAGCTGGGAGGGGCGCGTCTCCTTCATGCTGACCGACACCATGCAGATCAAGAAGTTGACCTTCCTGGACGTGGTGTTCGAAGGCCAGAAGGCGGCCAGCAAAGATGAGGCCTTTGACGCCGATGCCGCCATTGCCACGGGCGAGTTGAGCCAACTGATCCCCGATCTGGTGGATGCCCTGGGCGGCGAGCAGGTCATGGGGGCTTGATCGGGCGCGGGCTTGTCGGCGAAGTCTTACAAGGCAGCGCGCCATGCGCTGATGCCACCTTGCCCGGGCTGCGCTCAAAATCATTTCCAAACGGAGACCATCTCATGAACACCACGACCCCATCCCCCGCCCGTGGCCGCTTTGCTCAGCGCGCCGTCGCCCTCGCCATCGTCTCGGTGACCGCCTTGCTGGGCGCTTGCGCCGACATGACCGACACCCAGCGCCGCACCGGCACCGGGGCCGCCATTGGCGCTGCCACGGGTGCGGTGATCGGCTCCACCACGGGTGGCAAAGCCGGCACTGGTGCCTTGATCGGCGGCGCTTTGGGCGCCATTGCCGGCAACGTGTGGTCACGCCACATGGATGCGCAACAGCGCGCCATGGAGCAAGCCACCCAAGGCACGGGCGTTGAAGTAACCCGCACCAACGACAACCAGCTCAAGCTGAACGTGCCGGCCGACGTGTCGTTTGACGTGGGCCGCGCCGACATCAAGCCCGAGTTGCGCAGCGTGCTGGAGCAATTCGCCAGAGGCTTGAAGGCCCAGCCCAACACTTTGGTGAACATCGTGGGCCACACCGACAGCACCGGTTCTGATTCGGTGAACGAGCCCTTGTCGCGTGAACGTGCTCAAAGCGTCAAGGCTTTCCTTGTGGACCGTGGCGTGGGCAGCGCTCGCGTTGACACGCAAGGCCGTGGTGCCCGCGAGCCCATTGCCGACAACGGCAGTGCCGATGGCCGCTCGCGCAACCGCCGTGTCGAGATCTTCTTGCGCGAACCGGTCAGCGGCGGGGGCTGATCAAGCCGGCCTGGAACAAAGCGTCACCCGCCAGCATCGGGTCGTTCGTTTCTTCGTAGGCCTTGATCCAGACCGGGTAGCTGTGGATGACCGCGTGCTGCCAGGGGTGGAAGCCGGGCTTGAAATACGCCAGCAGCTTGAGCATGTTCTTGGAGAACAGGCCGTTGATGCCGTACAAAAAGTTCAGCCCTTTCAGCGTCATGAAAAAGCGTTGGGTGCGCGTGAAACCATCGTCGCGCAAGAAGCGGTTGGTCAGGCGCAGGCTGTCCTTGACGACCTTGTACATCGCGTGAACCAGCGCGGTGCAACGAAGGATGTAGCCGACCTTGGCCACCTTGGTCATCACGTCGTAGGCCACGGCTTTGTGCTCCATCTCTTCGATCGCATGCCAAGCCCACATGGCCCGCACCTTCTCGTGGGCCGGGGCCATCACGTCCCTTTCCGAGAACAGTGATTCGGCCATCATCGCGGTGAAGTGCTCGAAGGCGGCGGTCAGCGCCAGGTTGTACCCGGGCGAATACTTCTTCGTGTAGTCCTCGAACAAGTGCTTGACCTCAACCACCAAGTCATCCACCGTTAAACCTTGCTGGCGCAACACCGCGTTGTACCGCGTGTGGGCAATGCCATGCTGGCCTTCCTGGCGGGTGAAGTCCCTCACGTCCTGGGCCAGCTTGGGGTCGGTGATGAGGTGGCGAAAGGCGCGCACGCTGGTGATGAAATAACGTTCACCATCCGGAAAAGCGGCCTGCATGCCGTCGAACACGCGGGTCTTGAACGGGTCGCCGCCGAACCAGAATCGGGGCATCTTGTCGTCCAGCTGGAAGTCCAGCTTTTCACGGGGAACGATGTGTTCGGGCTTGCTGGAGTGTGGCGTCATGCTGTCGTCCTCTGGGGTAGCTACTACTGCCTTCAGTCTAAAAATGGCGCGACCCTGCCGCCATGGCATTCAGCGACAGCGCGGAACCGACAGCGACATGTCATGATGGCCAGGTGTTAGTACGTTCGGGTTATGCAAGGGTTAACTTTGAGATGAGCATGCAGCCATGAGCGGGGACGACTTCCTCAACTTCTACGTGATGTCCACCTTGTCCAAGGCGGGAGCGCGCTGCGGCTTCAACATGCAAGAAGCCGTCAGCCGCGCGCAGATCAACGTCGAGGTGTTCGACAACCATTTGTCCAAGCTCAGCCTGGCGGCCTTGCGCCGCCTTTTCGAGGTGTGCGAGGCCGCCACCGAAACCGCCTACTTCCCCCTGGTGCTGGGTGACACCTACGGCTTTGACGCCATCCCCGAGGTGGACACCTTCATCGCGACCTGTGCCACCTTGCGGGCCGGCATGATGGCGCTGGACTGGATGCCGCACATCGTGCACCCGGCCCTGCGCATCGCGACTTCGGACGACGCGTTCACCTTCAATGTGACCTTGCGGGTAGAGGGCGACGAGCCCGCGCATCCTGGCTTGGTCGAGGCGGCGCTCACTTGCATCGTCAAGTTCTCCCGCATGATCTCGCCGCGCGAAGATCCCTTGCGCGAGGTCTGGTTTCAGCACGGCCCGCAAGTTGATCCACGCGTGTACGGCTCTTACTTTGGCGTGCCAGTGCGTTTCAATCAAAGCGAGAACCGCCTGGTCAACGCGTCCAGCAGCCTGGACAAACCGCTCAAGGGCGGCTTCCCTTCGCTCAATGCGCAGGCGCAGTTGATGGTCGAGCAGCGCCTGAAAAAAATCAGCGAGCAAGGCACCCTGACCACCCGCATCGAGCAACTGCTGTCCTTGCGGACCGATCTGTTGGGCGCCAAGGTGGACGATGTCTCGGCCTTGTTGGACCTGCACCCGCGCACCCTGCAGCGCCGCTTGAAAGAAGAAGGCGAAGGCTTTGCCGAGGTGCAGACCCGCGTGCGTCACGACCGGGCGCGCAAGCTCCTGCACGAGACCGACCTGGACATCGAAGCCATCAGCATCAAACTGGGCTTTCAGGATCGGCACAGCTTCACGCGCGCTTTCACGCGCTGGGAGGGCGTGTCACCCGCCGTTTTTCGTCGGCCTCAGGCCCTGTCGCAGGTCACAGATACAAGGCCAGCACTTCGTTGACCTCGCCATCGGCCACGACCGGGATGGCAATCATGGATTCGCCAATCGCTGGCACACCTGTCAAGAAGGCGCTGGCCATGGGGTTCTCGGCAGAGGAGTTCAGGGCAATGGGGTCTGCTGGTGAAGACAAGCTGCCCTGTGTTTCGCAAAAGCCGAAACTGCGTTCAAGTTGCTGACGCGCCGCATCGGGCGCCCAGCTCTCCAGCTTCTGTGCAATGGGCGTGCCCAAGGCAGACAGCAAGGTCATGACATAGATTTCATCGGTTTTGGTGGGGCAGGGCAGGCCCAGCCCTCGGGTGATGCCGGCTTCGGCCGCGGTGGCGCCGCGCAAGAAGCGGGACGAGGCGCCCAGGTCTTCCATGAACACGGCGCCGCCGCGTTGCCATGCCAGGCCAGGCAGGCCGGTGCCACGCGGCAAAAAAGTATCCTTGGACAGGATCTCGAACGAGTCCGAGGCCGTGCCGTAGTAGCCGTCCACCAAGGTCATGTCCGTGGTCACGCGTGGGCTGTTGTGCCACAACTCGATCGCGCCGGCGCGGGCGTCGGCACTGCCGCCGAACAGCACCACGACCGCCTTCAAGGTGCTGCCCACAAAGATGGGCAGGGCGATGGCGCAACTCAATCCGGCCTCTTTGGCGGCGGCTGTGCGGCGAAAGTGCAGGCTGTCAAAGTCTTTCAGCAGGATGGGTCGGCCTTCTTCCCAGGCCTGGCCCGGCAGTCCTTCGCCCAAGCCAAAACACAGTGAGCGCGTGGCGGCAGCAAAACCTTTGGCGGGGCCGAACAGCCCACCTCCAAACTCCAGCAGGGTGTGGTCCTGGTTGGGCAACCAGATTTCGGCGATGCGGATGAATGATGCTTTCATGCTGTTGGATCGAGCAAGTTTCACGCCAAGTCAGGATTTTGGGCGGCCTTGGTGAGCTTTGCTAAAGTGAGTTCATGCCTGATGCAACTTGTCATTTCCATGAAGCCCCTGACGCCCAGACCTTGGCGCAGGACCTGGCCCGTTTCGTGGCTGCGCGTTTGCAAGAGGGCCTGAGCCAGCGTGGGCGGGCCTTGCTGGTGGTGTCGGGCGGTAGCACGCCGATTCCCTTCTTCCAGTCCTTGTCGCAGACCGCCCTGGATTGGCCCCAGGTGAGCATCACCCTGGCCGACGAGCGCTGGGTGCCTCCTGATCATGCCGACAGCAACGAACGCCTGGTCCGGGCGCACTTGCTCCGGGGCCTGGCCAGCCAAGCGCGTTTTGTGCCGTTCAAATCGGCCGATGCCCTGGCGGGGCAAGGCGTGCCCAAGCTGGAGTCCGCCCTGCAGGCATTGCCCTGGCCCGCCGATGTGGTGGTGCTGGGCATGGGGGCGGATGCGCACACCGCTTCTTTATTTCCGGGTTCTGCCCAGCTGGCCGAAGCACTGGATGACGCCCGGGCGGCGCGTTGCTTGGCCATCAGCGCACCGCCCCTGCCCAATGTGCCCGTGGACCGCGTCAGTTTGAGCAGGCGGGCCTTGCTGGACACGCGCCATGTGGTCATCCACATCACCGGCTTGCCCAAACGCCAATTGCTTGAGCAGGCCAGGCTTGCGGGCCCCATAGAGCGCATGCCCATCCGGTTGGCCTGGTGTCGGGCGAATATGCTATGCGATGTGTTTTATTCGAATTGATATTGCCGTGATTTGAATATTATTACGGGAAACTACTCTTTCAAACCAGGTTTGAATGTGCGACAATGCATTCGACGTTATGTATTAGGATATTAAAGATGTTTCCGATGGATGATTATTTCGCGCTCCCCTTTGTATCGCCATATGCATTTGCTTTCTGGGGCGTGCTCATCTGGGCTTATTACCTGGAGGGGGTTCAGCACAAGCGCAGCCAGCAAAGAATGGCCAAGCACGCCGGTGCCGACAAGTATTCTGGTTTGGTGATTTCCATCGGTTCCACCGTCTTGCAACTCGTGGCCTTTGGCCTGACCCTCTACGCCCCCTGGCGCGTCAGCGAGCCGCTGATCTACGTGTACTTTTGGGTTGGTCTGGCCCTGGTGGTGATGGGCATGTTGTTGCGCATGCACTGCTGGCGCGTGCTGGGCGAGTTTTTCACCCCCACGGTCACCATCGCCAAAGAGCACAAGGTGATCGACCAGGGCGCCTACAGGTGGGTGCGCCACCCTTCGTATTCCGGCGCCATCATGACCTTGATTGGCCTGGCCCTGGCATTGGGCAACTACGGCAGCATCGCGGTCATGGTGATCGGCACCATCGCTATTTATATCTACCGCATCGAAGCTGAAGAAACCGCGCTGGAAGGCGCTTTGGGCGAGGCCTACGCCAAGTTCAAAAGCAACCGTCGGCGCCTGATTCCATTCGTGTATTGATTGAGTCCGGCCCAGCAAATGGGCCGAGGTTCAAGCACCTTGCAAGGCGGGCTCCACCCCAGGAGTCCGCCTTATTTTTTGGGCGGCTCCATGGCGTGGAGCACTGCCTTGCCGACGTCGTAGGGCGCAATCTCTAACGATTGGCCAATGGCTGGCGGCTGCAGTTGGGCCACGCCGTCTTCCTTCCAGGCCAGGAAACGCCATGGGGCATTCTGAACGGACGTGGGGAAGCGGAACACGGCGGTCTTGGGGGCATGGTCCTCGGTGATCGCTTCGACCAAGACCGAGATGTCGCCCATCTTGACGGTGTCGCCCACCTTGAATGGCTGCTTCTGGATGTCGCGCGTGATGGTGCCCCGAAAGCCCGTGGGCACCGACAGCCTCAGCGAGTTTTCATCCACGCGCGTGAGGGTCATCGCCTGGTTGTTGGGCCCCAGGGCCCGCATGGTGGTCGGGTTGAGCAGGCCATGGTATTGGCGAATCAAGGGAATGTAGTAGATGCTTTCGGCCGAAGGCAGGTTCATCAGCAGGAAGTGTTCTGCTTGACCTGCGCGGGCGTTGGGCATGGCCAGCGGCGCTTGCGTCTCGCCGGCTTCGCCCAGCGTTTTCATCACGGCCGACGTGCCCAATTTGGCCACCGGAAAGATGACCAAGTGGATGAAGCCCAGCACCAGAACGAGGTTCTTGGCGGAGCCCAGACCCCAGCCAATCAATTGCTGACGATGGCGCCAGGCCATCAGCAAAATGATGGACAAGAGGCCACTGGCACCGACGTCGGAGTTGATGGTCAACCGGTCAAACGGGTAGCCCGCGCACGCTGGCGCCAAGGCCAGGAGCGAGCCTGCGGCATAGAAGCGGGCCAGTGACGAGCGAAAGCCGCCCATGGCGTGAATTGCCCAGGCCAAACCCAGCAAGGCCAAGGTGGCGGCGCCCGAGTACAGGTATTGCGTGCTGCGGCTGAGTTGCTCGAACATCACCGACGAGACGCCGAACCACTGGGCCACCATCAAGGCGGGCAGGCGCAAAGCCAGGCTCACAGCAAACCCACTGGCGTTGGACGCCGGGTCGACATAGCCCGGCGACCCGAAGCTGCCGTAACCCAAGTGGCTGTGCAGTGCCTTCCAGGCCAGCGCGATCAAGATGAAAGGCAGCAGGGCCTTGAACCTGACCGCCCGTGATTTGCCAGGCTCCAGGAACAGGGCGTAGGCCAGAAGATAGCCGGCGGTTTGGATGGAGGCCTCGGCGCTGAACAAGCCCAGCACAAAGCAGGCGGCTGCCAGCCAGCCATGAACGGCCGAACGGCCTTGGCGCCAATGGTGGTAGCCCAGCAGGGTCAGCACCATGAACAAGCCCGAGAGCATTTGATTTCTGCTGGCCAGCCATGCCACCGCGAAGACGTGCAGCATGTTGCCGGCGAACAGCCAGGTGGCCAGCCCGGCTTGCTGCCGATCGGGGTCCAGGTCTCGGAACAGCTTGCCGATCAGCAGGATCATCACGCCATACATCAGCAGGCTGTGCACGTGCATCAACAGGGGCGAATCGGGCCACCATCGGTAATCAAGCTGCTGGCTCAATTCCGCCAGGGGCCGCCAAAATGCAATGCGCAAATGATCGTTGGCCCACCAGACCAATTTGCCCGAATCAATCATGGCCTGATTGTTCAGCGCGTTGCCATCGGCAAAAGTGAACAGGCCGAAAAAGGAACCCGGTTGAGCATTGACCGACCGGCCTGTCAGCAAAGACCAGTGCAGGTAGTCATCACCCAGAAGCCCCATGTTCATCGCGGGCGCGATCAGTAGCATACCGACCAGGGCGGCAACAGGCACGCACCAGCGGCTAGAGAGAAATCTTCCCCACATGACCAAAATCCTTGGCAAATATTCTATTTTACCTTGATGATCCCCTGGGAAAGTCCCCCTCGGGGGCGGGTTTGTATTCTGGAAAAATCGGTTCTTTTGGTTGATTGATTTTCGGAAGTTTCATGGGCAAGCCGCGTCGTACCCTGTTTTTTGGCAAACGTCTTCATTCCGGAGGCACCGCGCCACGGCAATATCTCACTGGCATCGATATCCTGCACGGGCATGTGTGCGTTCCGCTGATATTCGTCTACAAAAAAGGTTTTGACATCGAGCTGGCCGAACGCGGTCTGACCGAGGCGCTGAAGCACTACCCCCAGGTGTCAGGCCGCTACCAGAAGGACAATGAGGGCCAGGTTTTCAGCGATGGGCAAGACCATGGCATCGACTTCCGGGTTCACCGTTGTGAAGGCGCCATGCCTTACGGCGAGCACCAGCCACTGCTCAAGGATTTAAAGCACTTCTACAAGGGCTTCATGCCCTGGCAAGTGGTGGGCAAGGACATGCCCCTGATCCAGGTTGACATCAGCCAGTTCGAAGACGGCGGCATCGTGATAGCGATCTGCATCGTGCATTCCACCTTCGACGGATCCAGCTTTTTCGGCTTCCTGCTGAACTGGTCGCGGGCCTGCCGTGGGTTGCCGCTGGAGCTGCCATCCTTCGACCGCAGCGTGATGATCAAGGCCGGCCAGACCGGACTGGACACGAGCGGCTTCGACCTGGTCCGCCAGCCCAGCATCCTGGATGGCGTGCTCACCATGTCGCGCCTGGGTTGGCGGGCGGCCACCGACATGCACAAAGAGATTTTCCGCATTCCCGCACCAGCCATTCAGGCGTGGAAGGACCAGGCTGACGCCGAGTTGCCCGATGCGAAGGGTGTGAACACTGGCAAGCTGGTCACGGCCTACGTGCTGCGGGCCCTGTCGCCCCTGATGCCGCCGGGTGCGCCGCGCCGGGTGGGCATGGCCCTGGACATGCGCTACGTGCGCGGCCTGACCTTGCCACGGGATTACTTCGGCAATGGCCTGTGTTACGCCCAGGCCCACTACACCGAGCAAGAGCTGGCCCAGCAAAGCCTGTCGGTGTTGGCCGAACGCTGCAAGCCCCCGGCCGACGAGGTCAGCGCCGAGACCGTGTCCAAGCTCTTGACCGTGGCCGAGCATCACCGGCAGCAGAAATCCATCTGGCGCCTGATCTTCAAGCCTGCGGTCGACACGCTGGCCGGCGGCATCGTGCAGAACAACCTGTCGCTGCTGCCCATCTACGATTTCGACCTGGGGCGCGGTACGCCTGATTGGTACGAAACCTTCGCCATGACCATCCGCATGATGGCCCTGGTGTCCACCCCGCAGAAAGACGGCGGCATCGACCTGCACATGGCCGCCAGCAAGGCCGAGTTGCAGGCCTTGCGTGAGCGCCTGCAGGCCGACGGCATCTCGGGCAAGGCTTGACGACCATGGCGAAACTGCGCACGCGACTGATCCTGGGCAAACGCCTTCACGCGGGCGTGACCGCGCCTAGGCAATACCTGTCGGGCCTGGACATCTTCCATGCGCATGCGGGCATCCCGGTCGTGCTGGTCTACAAAAATGGCTTTGACTTGGCCGTGGCCGAGCGTGCCCTGATCGAGACCTTGAAGCACTACCCCATCATGACCGGGCGCTACAAGAAGGACGAGCAAGGTCAGGTCTATGTGGACAGCAACGACGCGGGCATCGATTTCCGCGTGAGCCGCTGCGAGGGCGCGATGCCCTACGGCCCCGACAACCCGGCAGGCAAGGACGACATCAAGAAGTTCTTCAGGCTGGTGCTGCCCTGGCAGGTGGTCGACCAGGACGCTGCGCTGCTGCAGGTGAACATCTTCCAGTTTGACGACGATGGCATCGTGATGTGCTGCTACGCACCGCATTCGTTGCTCGATGGGTCGAGCTACTGGGGCTTCATGCAAAACTGGTCGAACGCCTGCCGTGGGCTGGAGGTCAAACCGCCATCCTTCGACCGGCAGGTGTTGATCGATGCGGGCCAGACCGAGGTCGATGCCACCAGCTACGACCTGATGGTGGCGCCCGGCTGGGTGGATTACATCCGCACCATGGTGGGCTTGGGCTGGCGCGCGGTGACTGGCTTGAAGAGCGAAGTGATGCGTGTGCCGGCCCAGACCATCCAGCAATGGAAGGTGCAGGCCAAGGCCGAGATGCCCGAGTCGGCAGGCGTGAGCACGGTTGAGCTGGTCACCACTTATGTGATGAAAGCGTTCTCGCCCGTCATGCCCGGCGGCGTAGAGCGCAGCGTGGGCCTGGTGCTGGACCTGCGCTACAAGCGCCGCCTCAAGCTGCCGCGCGATTTCTTTGGCAATGCCCTGTGCTACGCCGAGGCGCGCTACAGCGAGCAAGATCTGGCACAACAGAGCGTGCCGGTGCTGGCCGAACGCTGTCGCCCGGACAACGAACAAGTGAGCACCGCCAGCCTTTTTAAAATGCTGGCGCTGACCGAAACATACCGGCAAAAGAAGGCAGTGTGGAAGCTGATCTTCAAGCCCACCATCGAGACCTTGCGCGCCGGGTTGATCCTGAACAACGTGATCCAGCTGCCCATCTACGACATCGACCTGGGTCGAGGTACGCCCGACTGGTACGACATTTGCCCCATGACCATCCGCATGCTGATGGTGGTGAACACGCCGCAGAAAGATGGCGGCGTGGACCTGCACGTGACGGCCCGCAAGGCCGAGTTGAAGGCGCTGCGGGCCAGCCTGAAGGCCGACGGCATCTCGGGCTGAGGCTGAAGGCTGCGCAGCACCGACTCGGTCAGTGCGGCAGCTTCACCAACCGGGCTTGGTCCAGCAGCAGGGCATGGCCCGATGGGCGCAGGAAGCCGTCGCTCAAGAGCTTGTCCGCGTGCTGCTTGTACGCTTGCACATAGGCTTGGTCGCTGGCGTAACGTGAGCGCAGAATCCCTGCATCCAAAGGCTTGGCGGTGCCCCCGGCGATGCAGGCAAAGCCCACCCAGAAGCCCAGCGAATTGGTCGGCCCGTTGTTGAACATGTCATAGCGCGCGGTGGGCGCGTCGAGCTCAGGCAGGCGCAAGCCGCCCATCGCATTGCCCAGGTCGTCGTCTTTCACAAAGCCCAGGCCGGTGCGTTGCAGTCGGGGTGCTTTGGGTGGCGGCGTGCCGGTGGTGACCCAGTTGCGCAAGGCGTGCAAAGCGGCGTGGTCGAACACCTGAGTGGGCAAGGTGCTGGAAGGGTTGAAGCACTTGGGCGTGGTCAGCTTGGCATCGGCCTGGCTGGCGGCCAGTGACTCTTCGCGCATGTGCTGGTCAAAGTGGGTGCCGCCTGCGACTTCCCAATAACGCAGCTTGTCGGTATCCAGCGTCTTGGACAGCGGCCAGCTCACCGCCACTTCCATCTCGGTCTGCACCTGCATCAGGGGCACTTTGGTGTCGGTGCGCACTTTGGGCATCACGATGTTGATGTGCCAGCCGTTGACCTGCATGGCGGCCGGTGTGGCCCCCCGCATGTAGAAGCCGTCGTAGGCGTTGCTGCGCGGCTGAAAGGCGTTGATGAAAGTGAAGAGGAAAGAGGCCGATTTGGAATACCCCATGCCCAGCAGCTTGACCTGGGTGTTGGCGCGGCCCCATTGCCCGGCGGCCTGGCGGATGGCCACCGCAGCGTGGTCGTAGATGTCGAAGGAATAGTCGCTGTCGCTGACCACCGCTTGCGCATAGCGCTCGGGGTTGGCCTGTTTGAGCGATTTCACGCTGGCTTCTTCCGCGCTCACGCCAACCCAGGCATAGCCTTCGCGCTCGATCTCGTCGCGGGTCACCATCCAGCCGCCATCCAGCTCAAAGCCCAATGAAGTGTTCAGCCATTCGACCAAGACGATGCCGTTGAAGCGGGCCGGGTCTTTGGGGCGGCGCACCAGCACACGAGTTTCATAAGCTTGAGGTTGGCCGCGCGTCTTGAGCTTCCAGTGGCCATCGTCGTTCCAGTCGCCATCGGTGGAATAGGCCTGCGACTGGCCGCGCACGCGGAACTCTTCTTCCACGTAGCCCACGGTGGCCAGTTGAGCCTGGCGGCTGGAGACCGGCCGCCCGGCGGCAGAGGGCAGCAGTGTGTGTACCGTGGCGGCTTTGGCATTGTCGGGTGTTGCGGGTTCCTGGGCCAGTGCCGTGCAGGCCGTGTTGGCCAAGGCCACGCACAGTAGCAGCAAGCAGCGAAACAAGTGACTTAGCGTGTTCTGAGCCCGGTGGTGTCGAGAGGTGTGCATGTGGGCGTGTCCACCTTGGGGATCAGGCCTGACGCAAGCAGTCGATGATGCTCAGCTGGCCAGCGCGCCAGGCGGGCACGAAGCCGCCCAGGAAGCCCATCAACAAGGAGAAGGACATGGTCTGGATGGCGACATCCCAGGTGAACTTGAAGCGGAAAGCCATTTCGGCAAAGGTCTCGTAGTTCAGGGTCGAGATGTTGACGGTCTGCATCAGCGAGGCACCCATCAGGCCGACGATGCCGCCGACCATCGACAGTCCCAGGGACTCGCCCAGGAAGGCCATCAGCACAGCCTCGCGCCGGAAGCCCAAGGCACGCAGGGTGCCGATCTCGCCAATGCGCGAGGCCACGGCCGCGAACATGGTGATCATGGCGCCGACGATGGCGCCGATCGAGAAAATCACCGACAGCGACAAACCCAGCAGCTTGATGAACTTGGTCATGCTTTCGGACTGCTCAGCGTAGAAGCGGGCTTCCAGCTTGGCGTCGAGCTGCAACTGCGGGTCATCGGCAATGGCTTGGCGAATGCCGTTGAAGGCCTCGATGCTGGCCAGCTTGAAGACGATGCTGGCATAGACCGCGCGCCGGAAGGCCTGCATGACCTGGTCGACGTCGCCCCAGATTTCGGAGTCGAAACCGCTGCGCTCGGCGTCGAAAATGCCGACCACGGTCCATTCGCGGCCCGCCATCGTGACGGTGTGGCCCAGGCTCATGTTGGCGAAGCCCCGTGCCACGGCGCGCCCGGCCACGATCTCGGAGGTGCCTGGGCGGAACATGCGGCCTTCTACCAGCTTGACCTGCGGCCGGATGGCCAGGCCGATCTCCGAGGTGCCACGCAGGGTCACGTTGGCCATCTCCAGCGAATCACGCTTGGGCAGGTTGTTCAGCACGGCCACTTCGCGCGACACCAGCCGGCGCCCCTGGTTGTCGGTCGCGATGCCGGGCAGGGCGTCCAGGTTGCTGGCCTGCGAGCGGGTGATGGCGGAGTTGATCTCAGCGCCTGCGCCTTTGCGCAGGATGAGCACGTTGTCGGGCTGGCCAGTGGCCACCATGGTCTCGTTGATGCCTTCGCTCATCATGAGCACGGTGGCGAACACGAAGACCACCAGGGCCATGCCGCCGGCGGTCAGGATCGTGGTGACGCGGCGCACCCACAGGTTGCGCAACACATAGGAAAGGGGAATGGCTCTCATGTTGGGCGCCCCATCAGGCCACGTGGCGCAAGCCCTGAACGATGTCGATGTTCGACATCTTCCAGGCCGGCCAAGCTGCGGAGATCAGGCCCACAACCAGGGCAGCAACGCCTTGATAAATCATGGTCGTTTGGGACACCTCGAACACCTTGAAGAGGTTGTTCGTCTGGTGCAGGAAACCGATCGCCAGCGGGAAGGTCATGGCGATGCCGATGGCGCCACCAATGGTCGCGATCATCAGGCTTTCACCAAACAGCAGCTTCACCACAAAGGACGGCGAGAAGCCCAGCGCCTTGAGCGTGGCGTATTCGGACAGGCGCTCGCGCGCGGTCATGGTCATGGTGTTGGCCATCACGGCCATGATGATCAGGATCACCACGAAGCTCACGGCGCGCACGGCCATCAGGATGGCTTCGCTCATCGAGACGATGCCCAGCTGGAAGGCCTTTTCGGTCTCGGTGCGAGTCTCGGCCACCGAGTTGCGGAACAGCGTGTCGATCTCTTGCGAGACGGCCGAGGCGCGGCCCGGGTCCTTGATGTTGACCATGTAGATGCCGACCTGGTTGGCGGCGGCCGAGCCCAGGCGCTGGCGCACGCTTTCGGCCAGCAGGCCCCAGTGCATCATCATCAGGCTTTCGTCGGTGCGGGCGTCGGTGGCGTGGTAGATGCCGCGGACGTTGAAGCTCCAGTTGCCGGGGTAGACGGTGCCGCTCAGGGGGATGGAGTCGCCCACCTTCCAGCCAAAGCGCTGGGCCAGCTTGCGGCCGATGATGGCGCCCTGGCGATCGGCCATGAAGGCCGATTTTTCTTCCTCGCTGAGGATGTACTCGGGGTACATCTTGAAGTAGCTGTTGCCGTCCACCGCGAAGCGCGCGAAGAAGTTGCGCCGGTCGATGTAGATGCCGCCAAACCAGTTGACCCAGGTCACGCCGGTGACGCCTTCAACCTTCTTGATGCGGTCAGCGTAATACAGGGGCAGGGGGTAGCCCACCGAGATGGCGCTGCGGGTGATCAGGCGTGTGTTGGAGGTGCCGTCTACGCCGGCATACCAGGCGTCGACCACGGTGCGCAACAGGCCAAAGGCACTGATCGCCACGATCAGCCCGACCATGGTCAACATGGTGCGCAGCTTGTGCCGAAAGGCGTTTTTCAGCAGCAGTTTGAAGAGGAACATGGACTACTTGGCCTCTTGTGCTCAGTGCCCGCTGGCGCCAGGGTCGGACACCAGCACACCCTTTTCCAGGTGGATCATCCGGCTGGCGCGCGAGGCGGCCTTGGGGTCATGGGTCACCATGACGATGGTTTTGCCCAGGTCGCGGTGCAACTCATCCATCAGCTTGAGGACTTCTTCGCCGGTGGCGCGGTCCAGGTCACCGGTGGGTTCGTCGGCCACGATCAAAGTGGGGTCGGTCACCAGGGCGCGGGCAATGGCCACGCGCTGCTGCTGGCCACCAGACAACTCGTTGGGGTAGTGGTCCATGCGGTCGGACAGCTTCACCATGGCCAGGCAGGCCTCGACGTGGTGCTTGCGCTCGCGCCGACTCAGGTTGGTCAACAGCAGGGGCAGTTCGACGTTCTCGAAGGCCGACAGCACCGGCATGAGGTTGTAGAACTGGAAGATGAAACCCACGTTGGCGGCACGCCAGTCGGCCAGCTCGCTTTCGTCCAGGGTGGCAATGTCGACGCCGTTGATCTTGATGGTGCCCGAGCTGGGCTGGTCGATGCCGGCGATCAGGTTGAGCAAGGTGCTCTTGCCCGAACCGCTGGGGCCCATCAGCGAGACGAACTCGGCGCGTTCCACTTCCAGGTTGATGTCCATCAGGACGGGGATGGGCTGACCGCCACGCGTGTAAGTCTTGGTCAGGTTGTCGATGCGGATGACGGAATCGCGCTTGCCTGCGGTATCACTCATGATGGGGTATGGCTGCAGTTCAAGGTGTGCCGACGCTGACGCGGGAGCCGTCTTTCAGTCGGGCGGGCGGTGTGGTCACCAGCTTGTCGCCGGATTTGACGTCACCAGTGATTTCACGCAGGTCACCCAGCTTGCGGCCAGGGCGAACGACCAGCTCCTGGACGGTGGACGAGCCACCCTCGCCAACCTTGACACGGTAGACGACGCTGGCGCCATCCTTGCCCCCCAGTGCGGCGTTGGCCACGGCCAGCACGGGTTGTTGGTCGGCGTCGGTGATGTCCTGCGACAGGAAGCTCACCTTGGCGCTCATCTCTGGCAGGATGCGGCCGTCGAGCTTGTCAAAGCGGATCTTGGTCATGACCGTGGCCTTGGCGCGGTCCACCGTGGGCACGATGCCCGACACATGGCCACGGAAGCGCACGGAGGGCAGGGCGTCCAGCGTGATCTCGACGGGCTGGCCCACCTTGGTCTTGGACAAGTTGCCCTCGGACACGTCGGCCTCGACCTCCAACGTGCTCATGTCAGCCATGGTCACCACAGCGCCTTGGGCGCCAGCGGCGCTGGACATGGGGGTGATGATGTCGCCCACATTGGCGTTCTTGACCAGCACCACACCATCAAAGGGCGCTCGGATCTCGGTGTAGTCCAGGCCAACCGTCTGCATCTTGACTTGGGCCCGGGCTTGTTCCAGCGCGGCCTTGGCGGCGGACAATCCTGCAAAGGCAGCCTTGTTGCGGCTCACGGTGGTCTCAACCGATTGGGGCGAGAGGAAGCCTTGGGCTTCCAGGCCGCGGGCGCGGGCGGTTTCGGCGCGCGCATTGATCAGTTGGACGTTCGATTGCTCGACGTTGGCCTCAGCCTGGTGAACGGCGGCTTCAGCCCCCAGG
Organism: Aquabacterium sp.; assembly: GCF_014378415.1. Classification (GTDB taxonomy): domain Bacteria; phylum Pseudomonadota; class Gammaproteobacteria; order Burkholderiales; family Burkholderiaceae_C; genus Aquabacterium. Next base: position 6,998 of record NZ_JACMNS010000095.1, on the reverse strand, counting down.
ATGCCAGCCTTGATGTCGCTGGCGTCCAGGCGGGCCAGCAAATCGCCCTTCTTGACGTGCGAACCCTCGCGCACAAGGAGTTCGATCAGGCGACCGGACGCCTTGGAGGCGACGGCAGAGCGGCGCTGGGCCACGACATAGCCGGAGGCGGTCAGCTGCACATATTGCTGCGAGGGGGTGCTCATCACCACGGTGGTGGTGGTGACTTCAGCGGTGCGGGGGACCAGGTAATAAGCGGCCACGCCGATCACGGCAGCGCCTACCAGCACCCAGGGCAGGATGCTTTTTTTCTTCTTTACCGAAGCTTGAACACCTCTGTCAATCTTGAGTTTGGACAGAGCCGAAGGGACGGGTACATCAGTCATGGTGTTGCAACGGGTAAAGAAGGCGATTTTGCACTGTCCTGTGATCCATAACGCTAATCGTTGTGCCGACCCTTGAATCGATGGGCCTGCGGGTTTCCTGGATGGACAAATGCTTGGGTATGTGTTTTCTTTGCTAGGCGTGCGCTGGTTCTGAGGTGTGATTTTCGATTCGGTGGGCGACAAAAGACGGGGTCTCGTCCGATGGCAGGTGGCGCGGCAGACTCAGGCGCAGGCGGACTTCAACCTCGGCGATGCACCCCTCTTCGGTGCCCCTGGCCAGGAATCCGGCGGCGATCAATGATCGGACGTAAAGTTTGTTGTAGAAAAAGGCCAGCAGCACGTTGCTGACACTGAACGTCAGCGCACCACCGACGATGACCAGCAGGCACAGTTTCCATTCGCGCTGGTACATCGGAAGCAGGGCACCAAACTGCAGCAGGCGCCAGTTGAACCCGATGGGCACCATGCGCGTGATGCCCGTTCGGGGGTGTTCAAAGGTGATGAAATTTTGCGTCATCGCTGGGTGCCGAAACCGTGTAGCGGGTCCGTTTCTGGGGCAGCTTTGAGTCTACGGCATGGGGGTCGGGCCAGCTCTAGGGGATTGCGTGGTCGCCTGTTCAAGGGATGGGCGTTCGGGCAGACTTCACGGGGAGCGAAGTGCCTCGTGGTGAATGGCGCACGATGTGCACCATCGTGGCCCACAACTTGCTGGTGTCACCAAGACGCCTGCACACTGGTGCAGGCCAGTCCTTTCCGGAGATCAGTGTGTCCATTCACGTCGCCCTTACTCACGTCACACATTACACCTACGACCGCCTGGTCGATCTGTCTCCTCAAGTGGTGCGTTTGCGCCCAGCGCCTCATTGCAGAACCAGGATCCTGTCCTACTCCTTGAAGGTGGAGCCGGCCCATCATTTCGTCAACTGGATGCAGGATCCGTTCTCCAACCATTTGGCCAGGTTGGTGTTCCCTGAGCAGACGCAAGAGTTCAAGATCACGGTGGACCTGGTCGCCGAGATGGCGGTCTACAACCCCTTCGACTTTTTCCTGGAGCCCGAGGCCGAGAACTACCCCTTCTCGTATGAAGCGGGCCTCAAGCACGACCTGGCGCCTTACCTGGTCAAGGATCCCGCCACGCCCTTGTTCCAGAAATTCGTGGACAGCATCGACCTCAAGGAGGTTCGCACCATCGATTTTCTGGTGGGTTTGAACCAGCGCCTGCAAGGCGACATCAGCTACACCATCCGCATGGAACCCGGCGTGCAGACGCCCGAGCAGACGCTGACCTTGAAATCCGGCTCCTGCCGTGACACGGGCTGGCTGCTGGTTCAAGCCTTGCGGCACCTGGGCCTGGCCGCGCGCTTTGTGTCCGGCTACCTGATCCAGCTCAAGGCCGACGTGGCGGCGCTGGATGGCCCTTCGGGCACCGATGTTGACTTCACCGACCTGCACGCCTGGTGCGAGGTCTTCTTGCCCGGCGCGGGCTGGATCGGACTTGATCCCACCTCGGGCCTGATGGCGGGCGAAGGCCACATCCCCGTGGCTTGCACGCCCGAGCCCACCACGGCCGCACCGGTCAGCGGCGCGGTGGACGAGTGCGAAGTGAGCTTCAGCCACGAGATGGGCGTCACGCGCATTTACGAATCACCACGGGTGACCAAGCCCTACTCACCCGAGCAATGGCAGGCCATCGATGCGTTGGGCCACGATGTCGATCAACAGCTCAAGAGCAGCGATGTGCGCCTGACCATGGGCGGCGAGCCCACCTTCGTGTCGGTCGATGACCGCGAGGGCGAGGAGTGGAACACCACCGCCATGGGCCCCACCAAGCGAGGCCTGGCCACGACCCTGGTGCACAAGCTGCGCGAGCGTTATGGCAAGGGCGGTTTCCTGCACTTTGGCCAGGGCAAGTGGTACCCGGGCGAGCAGTTGCCGCGCTGGGCCCTGTCCATCTTCTGGCGCACCGATGGGGAGCCCTGCTGGCACGACCCCAGCCTGTTCGCCGATGAGCAGAACGGTGTCAGCTACAACAGCGACGATGCCAAGCTGTTCGTTGAGACCTTGGCCACCAAACTGGGCGTGGGCACCAAGCACATCCTTCCGGGCTATGAAGATGCTTGGTACTACCTGTGGCGCGAGCGTCGCTTGCCCATCAATGTGGACCCTTTCGACACCCGCCTGGAAGACGAGATGGAGCGCCTGCGCTTGCGCCGCGTGTTCGACCATGGCCTGGACAAGACGGTGGGCTACGTGCTGCCGCTCAAGCGCGAGTCCGCCGCGATGCTGGACACCCCGCGCTGGATCAGCGGCGCCTGGTTCTTCCGCGATGGGCGCATGTACCTGGTCCCTGGCGATTCGCCCATGGGCTATCGCCTGCCGCTGGATTCGCTGCCCTGGGTGTCGGCCGAGCAATACCCGTATACCCACGAGCACGATCCCTATGCGCCTCAGCCCGCTTTGGCGCCCGCCGCGCAATTGAAGGCGCAGTACGCGCGCCATCAAATGCAAGTGGATGCCGGCCTGCCAACCAAGGGCGAGTTGGGCATAGGCGGGGGGGCTGCCTCGGGCGATGCGGGTCACGGTCTGACGATCACCGGGGATCCAGGCCGCGCGCCCAACCGTTTCGAGTCCGCCCACTGGGTCACACGCACGGCCTTGTGCGTGGAGGTGCGCAACCCCGACCGCAGCAATGGCCCCAAGGTGGAAGAGAAAGGCAAGGGCGGTGGCGTGATGTACGTCTTCATGCCGCCACTGACCGTTCTGGATGACTACCTGGACCTGCTGGGCGCGGTCGAGGCCACGGCCACCGACCTGGGTGTGCAGATCGTGCTGGAAGGCTACCCGCCACCGCGCGATGGCCGATTGAAGATGCTGCAAGTCACGCCTGATCCAGGGGTCATCGAGGTCAACATCCACCCGGCCTCCAGCTGGGCGCAGCTGGTTGATCACACCGAGTTTTTGTACCAGGCCGCACACGAAACGCGCTTGTCGACCGAGAAGTTCATGGTCGATGGACGCCACACCGGCACGGGGGGCGGCAACCACTTCGTGCTGGGCGGCGCCACGCCGTCCGACAGCCCTTTCCTGCGCCGCCCGGACCTGATCCCCAGCCTGCTGACCTTCTGGATCAACCACCCCTCGCTGTCCTACATGTTCTCGGGCATGTTCATCGGGCCGACCAGCCAGGCGCCACGCGTGGACGAGGCCCGCATGGATCAGGTCTACGAGCTCGAGATTGGCATGCGCGAGATCGAGCGGCAGGTCGAGGTCTGGGGCCATTGCCCGCCTTGGCTGATTGATCGCGCATTGCGCAACCTGCTGATCGACGCCACGGGCAATACCCACCGCAGCGAGTTCTGCATCGACAAGTTGTACTCGCCCGATGGCCCCACGGGTCGCCTGGGCCTGCTGGAGCTGCGCGCCTTTGAAATGCCGCCGCATGCCCACATGAGCCTGGTGCAGCAATTGTTGTTGCGCGCGCTGGTGGCCTGGTTCTGGCGCGAGCCGTACAAGGGGCATGGCTCGCAGCGCCTGACGCGTTGGGGCACGGGCTTGCACGATCGCTTCCTGTTGCCCAGCTTTGTCGAGCAAGACTTTGACGATGTGCTGACCGAACTGTCGCAGGCCGGCTTCAATTTTGATCCAGCCTGGTTTGCGCCGCACTTCGAGTTCCGCTTCCCCTACGTGGGCGAGGTGGCGGCCGGCGGCACGCACATGACGGTCCGCACGGCGCTGGAGCCCTGGCATGTGATGGGCGAAGAAGGCTCGCCAGGTGGCACGGTGCGTTATGTGGATTCGTCGCTGGAGCGCCTGGAAGTGCGCGTCACGGGCCTGAATGGCAACCGCCATGTCGTCACTGTCAACGGCCACATCCTGCCCTTGCACCCCACGGGGCGCGTGGGCGAATACGTGGCGGGGGTGCGTTACCGCGCCTGGCAGCCGCCATCGTGCCTGCACCCCACCATTGGCGCCGACGCCCCGCTGACCATCGACCTGGTCGACAGTTGGCAAAAGCGTTCACTGGGTGGGTGCCAGTACCACGTGGCGCACCCGGGCGGTCGCAACTACGACACCTTCCCGGTCAATGCCTACGAGGCGGAAAGTCGGCGTTTGTCGCGCTTCTTCCGCATGGGGCACACGCCGGGTGTGATGTCGGTCAAGCCGCTCAAGCCCGGCATTGAGCACCCGCTGACGCTGGACTTGCGCACCGCCAAGATGGGTGGCGTTTGACGGCAAAACCTGGCTGGGTGGCAGGCGACCTTTTGGCTAACCCTTGGTCAAAATCTTGCATGCCTCTTTGACAATATGGGCAGTTCGCGCGAAGCTGCCCTTTTCATTGCCCCCTCGATGCCATTCTCCTTGCCGTTGTTTGACGATGACCCGGATCAGTCGACTGCCGCTGAGGCCTTGCTGCGCCGAGCGCGGCCGGTGGAGGCCGGGCATTACGATGATCTGCGTGATGCCGAAGGCCAACTTCGGCCGGGCTGGGAGGCCTTTGCCGGGCACCTGGGTGGCTCCCTGGACGACCTGGGGCAGCGGCAAGCCTTGCTGGCGAAGCAAATCCAGGAAGACGGTGTCACCTACAACATTTATGGCGCGCAGGGGGCGGCATCGCGGCCCTGGTCGCTGGAGGTCTTGCCTCGGTTGATCGAACCGCAGGATTGGCGCTTGATCGAACAAGGCGCGGCCCAGCGCGCCAGCCTGCTCAACCAGATCGCAGCCGATGTGTATGGCGAGCAGAAGCTGCTCAAGGATGCCTACCTGCCCGCTGCCTTGGTGCTGGGTCACCCTGGCTACCTGCGCGGTCTGCATGGCGTCAAGCCACTGGGCGGCGTCTACTTGCACGTGGTGGCCTTTGACATGGTCCGGGCCCCCGATGGTGCCTGGTGGGTGGTGTCGCAGCGCACCGAGGCCCCATCCGGCCTGGGCTACGTCATGCAGAACCGCTTGATCGTCTCGCGCCTGTTTCCGGAGGCGTTCCGCGCCATGAGCGTGCAACACCTGGCCAGTGGTTTCCGCCGCTTGCTCGAGACCTTGCAGACCCTGGCCGAACCCTGCGCCAATGGCCAGTCGCCACGCCTGGCCCTGCTGACCCCAGGGCCTTACAACGAGACCTATTTCGAGCACGCTTACCTGGCGCGCTACCTGGGCCTGCCCTTGGTGGAGGGGGGCGACCTGACCGTGCGCGATGAGCGCCTGTACCTCAAGACGGTGCAGGGCCTGGAGCCCATCCATGGCCTGCTGCGCCGCCTGGACGACGACTACTGCGATCCCCTGGAACTTCGCAGTGATTCCACCCTGGGCGTGCCGGGCTTGATGCAGGCCGTGCGGGCCGGCAATGTGGTGATGGCCAATGCGCTGGGCACGGGCTTCCTGGAGTCGCCCGCCGTGCATGGCTTCCTGCCCGCCTTGTCGCGCCACCTGCTGGGCAAGGCGCTGATGCTGCCTTCGCTGCCCACCTGGTGGTGTGGTGAAAACGCGGCCTGGCAGGATGTGAAGTCCGACCTGGGCGAGCAAGTCATCCGGCCCACGTATCCCTTTGGCAGCGTGCCGTTCGAGGCGGTTGTCGGCCCCAGCCTGAATGCCCCGGCTTTGAAGGCCTGGAGCGCCCGCATCGAGCGGGACCGCGCCGCCTACACCTTGCAGAACTTCGTGCCTTATGCGCAGCTGCCGGTGTGGTCGGCAGGGCAGTGCAGCATGCGCGGCGCGTCATTGCGCGTCTACGCCCTGGCCGATGGCAAGGGCGGCTGGCAGGTACTGCCGGGCGGAATGACCCGCATCGCCACCCGCGACTCGGGGCCCGTGTCCATGCAATTGGGCGGCAGCAGCCTGGACACCTGGGTCATCACCGATGGCCCGGTGGACACCTTCTCGATGTTGCACCAAACGCTGCACGTTGAAGACCTGGTGCAGCGTCAGCGCCCTGTGGCCAGTCGCATGGGCGAAAGCATGTTCTGGATGGGCCGCTACACCGAGCGAGCCGAGTTCCAGCTTCGCCTGGTGCAAGGCTTGTCCAGTGTGCTGGCCGATGACGACGAGACCGACCCCGCTGTGCTGGAGGCCTTGTCCGACCTGGCCCGCATCAATGGCCTGGTGCCCGAGGGCACACCCAGCCTGACCAAGTCGCCGCGCGTGTTCGAGCGCGCCACCGTCGAGTCGCTGGGCGATGCCCACGCCGAGCAGGGCTCCCACAGCTTGGCCTACAACCTTGGTGCGCTTGAGCGCTCGGCACAGGCGCTGCGCGAGCGCTTGTCGCCCGAACATTGGCGGCTGCTGCGCGCATTGGGCGACAACTTTCGCCAACGTCTGCTGGGCCCCGAAAGCGGCGACCAGCCCGACCTTGAAGACGAGGACGATGCGGACAACCTGCCCGACCTGGTGAATGTCCGCGAGGCACTCGATCACCTGGCCATGCAGTTGGCGGCCGTCACCGGATCGCAAACCGACCGCATGACCCGCGATGCCGGCTGGCGCTTGCTCACCGTGGGCCGACTGCTGGAGCGCCTGGTCAGCTATGCCGGCATCCTGCAGGCTTTCTGGCAGCGTGAAGCCATGCACACGCCGCAAGGCTTTGACTTGTTGCTGATGCTGTTTGACAGCGCCATCACTTTCCGCGCGCGCTTCCAGCGTCGC
>NZ_JACMNS010000094.1 GCF_014378415.1 Aquabacterium sp. | reverse complement strand
GTTGGGGGCGATGCATATCCCGCGCATCGGCGAAGAGGTGCTGGTCACCTTCATCGGCGGTGACCCCGACCTGCCGATCTGCACCGGCAAGGTCTACAACCAGGGCAACCTGCCGCCGTGGGCGCTGCCCGATCAAGCGGCACTGAGCGGGTTTCGCAGCCGCGAACTCACGAAGGAGGGCGGCAACAGCGCCGCGGGCCGCAGCAACCACCTGATCCTGGACGACACCGACCAGAAGATCCAAGTCCAGCTGAAATCCGATCACCAGAGCAGCTCCCTGAGCCTGGGCCACATCACCCGCATCGACGGCCACGCCGGGCGCCAGGACGCGCGCGGCGAAGGCATCGAGCTGCGCACTGACGGCCACGCGGTGGTGCGCGCCCAGCAAGGCCTGCTGCTGACGACCGAAGCGCGCCCGAACGCGGCCGGCCACGTCAAGGACCTGGGCGAGACCGTGGCCCGCCTGAACGCTGCGCGCAACCAGCACGAGGGCCAGTCCGAGGCCGCGCATGTCGCCCAAGCCCAGGAGCAAGGCGACCAGGACGAGGTGGTCGCTGCCCTCAAGCGCCAGAACGACGCGATCCAGGGCACCGGCCAGGCCGGGTCAGGCCACTTCCCCGAACTGAGCGAGCCCCACCTGGTGCTGGCCAGCCCGGCGGGCATCCAGACCACCACCGCCAAGTCCACCCACCTCGCCAGCGACGAGCACACCGCACTGACCAGCGGCGGGCACACCAGCGTCTCTGCGGGCAAGAGCTTTCTGGTCAGCGTCAAGAAGGCCATCAAATTCTTCGCCTTCAAGGACGGCATCAAGCTGGTGGCTGCCAAAGAAAGCATCGACTTCGTGGCGTTGAAGAAGACCATCAACCTGCTGGCCAAGCTCGACATCACGCACACCGCCAACCGGATCACTCTCACGGCCAAGCAAGAGATACAGATTAACGGCGCGGGCAGCTACACGCGCTGGAGCGCTCAAGGCATCGAGCACGGCACGCTGGGCAAATGGGTCGAACACGCGGGCGGGCACAGCATGACGGGGCCGGCGAGCCGGGCTGTCGCGGTGCCGAGCTTGGGCTCGCCCGTCTACGCGGCCAGTAAAGAGCAGAGCCTGTCTTTTGAGTACCACGACGACACCCCGGTGCAAGGTGCCAAATTCAAGATCGAATACGCCGCAGGACAGGTTCACGAGGGCGTGTTTGACGCCCAGGGCAAGGCTGACATGCGTCATGCACCCACTGGCAGTGGCCGTGTGCGGCTGGGCGAAGACGCCCGCAGCTTTGTTGCCACAGCGTTGGAGAACAACCCCGCCCATCGGCAAGCCTGGAGCGACGCCGACATGTTGGCGTCGTTGGACCAACTCCGGGGGCGCAGCGCATGAGCGCGGTCATCGAGCAAGCAGCGCTGGAAGTCGGCACGGGCATCTGGGGCGCGGCCAAGTGGATCGGCGGTGCTCTGGGCGGTGAATTCACACAAAAACGCACCACGGGCCAGATCATTGTTGATGCGGTCATCAGCATGTTCCCGGTCGCCGGTGAGGTCACCGCAGCCCGTGACTGCATTGCCATTACCCTGCGCATGTGCGACGACCCGAAGGCGCGCGAAGACACCTGGGAATGGGTTTCGCTCATCCTTTGCCTGCTGGCCATCGTGCCTGTGTTGGGCGGCCTGTTGAAAGGTGTGGGCAAGTTGCTGATGCGCGCTGCGCGCCCCTCGGAAGACCTGGCTGCCGTCGCACGTGAGATTCTGGCCTTCCTGCGCAAGTCCGGCTACGGTGACGTCTACAAGTGGATGCAGTCGCTGGACTTTGCCCAGTATCAGCGGCCCGTACTCAATGCCTTCAATGAATTGATCAACCGGCTGACCAAGTCAGCGGAATTCATTGTCAAGCGCATGGGCGCGGTGCTGCCCGCAGGGGCGACGCAGTACCTGCGCGAACTGGTGCCCGAGCTGCAGCAAATCAAGGCATTGGGCGAGCGCAAGATTCCGCAAGGCATCAAGGACCTGAACGCACTGCTCAACCGCACCCGGGCGCACATGGTCGAAGGGACGTGGGCAGACATCACGGTAGGCCACAGCGGCGTGCGCTTGATGACCGAGGAGGCGCGACTGGCAACCCTGGCCAGGGATGGGGGAACGAGTTTGGGGCACTCTGCGGCGCACAAAGCGCACTTCAGATCAACAGATGGGTGGCCAAGCTTACGTGCTGACCGATTCCAGCAGTCACTCCCCATTTCCACCTTCAGCATCAAAGCTCCCATTGAGGCAATAACCCAGCGGCCTGGCACGACGCTAATCCGCATCGTGGACACCGCAACGTTGACTGACCCGCGAACGATTCCCGGGCGCTTCTGGACAGACCATCTGCCACCCAACGGGGCGACGTGGCGAACCGAGTGCGCCGTCAAGCACGGCTGGAGCATGAACGGCAGCTACGTTGAACTGAAGACACCCACCCGAGCCGAGCTCAATGCCAAGGGCATTTCAGTCCCACCCGACTGGGAAGGCATGCGCATTTGGAAGGGCAGGGTTGCCGAGCAAATAGACGACAAGGGAGATGCTGCTCAAGCAACCATGCGCCTGCTCGTCGGAGGTGACATCCAGTTGTTCATTGACTTCGACCATCCGCACAATGCCCCCATTCGAGAATGGCTCAAGTTGCAGGTTCAGGCCAAGCCTACACATTGGAAAGACGTGCTGCTGCCCAGCGAGAAACAAGCTTAGGCGCTTTACCTGGCTGAGCGCGAACGATCGGCCAAGATCGCCTCCGAAGGCTATGCGCTGCGCGGAGCAGCCGTGACAGGTAAACAACCCGTTAAAGAAACGAATTAGCCATGCTGAACCCCAAAATCATGACCCAGGCGCAGCAAGAAGAAGCGCGCGCCAAAGCCTTCCATCTGCTCAAGAAGTACACCAGCCTGACGTTTCTTGAGCATGCCGTGGAGTTTTATCGGCAATTTTTGAAAGCTTACGCACAGCAGTTAGATACGCCACGAGTCAACCAAAAGTGGTACGAGGAAAAGTACATTTATTCGTTTTTGCCAGAGCTTGCGGAAATGGAGCAGGGACTTGAAATTTTGCGCAAGGGCACAGGAAAAGAAGCGGCGTACAAATCGATCGTCTCCGGCAGCAACGATTTCCCACTTTTTGGTCGGGCTTCTGAAGAGTTGGGTGTTTACCGTGACCCGTTTTTTATGGCGCTGGGCGCACGCGAGCTATCCGACAGCAATCAAGAGGAACTAGTGGGTTTTGTGAAGCAGTGCTTTTGGGCGATGCTTTGCATCGAATGTCTGCAATGTAGTGTTCAGTTTGATTTTGAGGAGCCGTTGACCGCGACAGTGACCGAGTCTGGAGACATGGAATTTTTCTCGCGTTGGACCTATGAATCATTGTTCCAATTACCCCACCCGGTGCATCACGACATTCGCTGGCCCCCCGCCCGCGCGTACCCCCCCTACCTGCCGCCTTGCCCGTCCAAGAACGAACACGCCGAGGGGCAAATCCTCAGCGGCAAGGAAATTCCCATCGACGGCATCTACGAGCCCTGGTTCCTGTTCACGTCCGTCGTCGGCTGTCCCAACTATTTTCTCAAGGGCCAAATTGCCCACCAGTACCAGCCTGAAGGCGAGAACGAACTGATCGACGTGCGCTGGCGCCTGATTTGGCAAGACACACGCTATCTGAACGGCACCGTGCCCGCCGAAGAGGCGCAATACATCCTGTCGCCGCCCGAAGATGCTGCACCCAACCGGTACGCCCAAAGCGCCTACGCGGGCGACCTGTGCCCCCAAACGGGTCAATGGCAGGCACCGCGGTTGCAAAACCGCATTGAACTTGTCGAACGCGGCCAGCCCATGCCCGGGCAGACGAGCACCCAGACCGGCACGGTGATCTGGTACCTGATGAATGCTGCGAATGGCGCTTGATCAGCCGGACAGCGCATGAAGCATGACAGCGTGATCGCGTCAACCCACGCGATGTCAGTCAGGCCTACGCACGGCGCCCAGGCACGACAACCTCCTTGAACACCAGGAAAAACATCCCGATCTCCCGGCAGGCGCCGTACCCGTCTGTCAACTCGTCCGCGGACGTCGAGCGTGATGGCCGTGCGGTGGGTCAGCAGTCGCCACACCACCGGCTCGGCGCCGGCCGGCGCGTCGCCTTCGCAGGCGATCAGACAGGCCACGTCAAGGTGGCCGCTCTGGCGGTCGGGCAGCTTCGCGCACTGAGCACGCGGCTCTTGTTCGCCCGAGCGCGCCCGGAAGTTACGGCGGCGCGTTGACCGGAGATTTCGGGTCGAGCAGCAGGGCCATCAAATCGCGCACTTGGGCGGGCGACAACACGCCGGCGTGGCCGAAACGCGGCATGCCGGAACAGGCGTTGTAGGCCTTGGCGTTCCAGATCTTGCCCCAGGTGTAGCGGACGACGGCTTCGCTGGACGGCGCTTTCGGATCGGCCACGCCGCGCAATGCGCCGTAGCGATACAGGCTCGGGCCGAGGCTGCCGAACGAGATCTCGGCCTGGGTGAGTTGATGACAGTTGTAGCAATTGCCGCCGTTGGCTGATGTGCCTGACGTGCCTGACAGGTTCGATCCGCTCGCCGGATCGCTCCAGGTCATGCCGCGGCCGTTTTGCGCCAGCTTCTCGCCTTCGCGCCAGTCACCCAGGTACGCGCCGTCTTGCGGCCACTGCACAGCAGCCAGTTGCGCGGCCTCGATGCGCCTGACCACGTCTTCGGCGGGCGGTTTTTCACCTGAGCAGGCTTGCTGCAATTCGTCCTGGTTCAGGCGGTCGAGCGTGGCGATGCCCTGCGCGCGAAACGAGCTTTTCAGGATGCGCTGGGCGAGCCGGTCAGCCTCTTGCTGGCCCGTGTCCGCCGGGGAGGCGCAGCCCGCCAGCACGGCGATGCAGACAAAGGCGATGTGCTTGATGT
>NZ_JACMNS010000093.1 GCF_014378415.1 Aquabacterium sp. | reverse complement strand
GGCGAGAACGCCGCCATGGCTTGCACCAAGGCCTGCACTTGGCTGTCCAATAGCACCTTGCCATCACTGGTCTTGAACTGCTCCACGTGGTACTGGTTGCCCAGGTACCAGTTGGTCAGCGTGAACTTGTCACTGGTACCTTTGATGTCCACCTCCAGGTTGTTGCCGACCATTTCTAGCTGCCTTATTTACTTGGAAGGTTTGAGTACTTTTTCGACAAAAGTAATTGTTTGTCCGGGCTGCTGACTAGAGCCGCCGCCGTTGCTAGCCGTAATTGGAAAATTTGGATTCCACTGAAATCCGGGGCAAGCGCTATTTGCAGCAAACAGCCAAGGTGACCGTTGTCCGGCTCTGCTTCCCTGCGCCAAATCCACCATGTAACCAATGCGTTCAGCTATCACTTCATTGGTTTGAAAATCGATTACTTTGAGTGAGCTGCCTGCTAGCCAATACTCGCGTTCTTCGTGGGTAGATATGCCGTCATAGGCGATGCCGTAGCGTGCCACTGGACCGGTTGCGAGTGCTCTATCGAGAACAAAGCGATTGTAGCCCTGGCTGTAGGCTTTGTTGGTCTGCCATGGTTCTTCAAGGCGGCCGGTATACCGGTACCGCTGCCCATCCTTGGCGTCTTCGGCTTCAACATAGGAATAGCCGACGCGGGGTGGAGAACCCGGCACTAAAGCTTCAGTGCGTTGGTGATAGAACCCTCTGAGGAAATTCAGCAAGTACATATCACCCGTTGAGTCGTGCCCATAAGGATCATCGAGTTCAAACTGGTTACTGTGATTGGACGAGGTGCGTATCTTCATCAGGTAAATGCCCTCCACGTTTTCCACCGTCTTGTAAATTTTTTCCCCTGCTGTTTTGCATCGCTCTTGCCACATGGCCCTGGCTTTGTCACTTCTCGCCTCAAACTCCTTGGCCTCCACCACACCCCGTACCACTTGGCTCATGGGAATGGCAATCAACGTTGCTACCACGGTAAAAGCCCAGGTTTTGCCCGTGCGCGTTTTGGGCAACCACAGCGCTAGGCCAATGCCCAGCAACGCCAAGGCGAGGAAGCCGAAGCCTGAAGCCCGAAGAATTTCCTGGGTTAGCCAGTAGTCACGCATGACGTGTTCCTTGAGTTTGATGTGAAAGTCCCGTGACCTCGACGGACTCGGCCCGTTTGACTGGCACACAGGTCTGCACACCCACCCGTGGAGCAGGGAGTGCAAAAGAAGATCGGTAGTGATTTGGTTTCAGCATGGTTGAGCTAGGCCCATCAACCTCTGGTTGAAATTGGTTTTGGGAGCTTTAAGTACCCCTTTTGTATAGAAGGGGCTTGCAAAGTCGTTTACAGGACATTTTTAACGAAACCTGGCTGTAGCCCTCGTGGGATATGAAATATCAGCTATGTAATTAATAGCAATCGTGTTTAGTTGCGAAGTATCGATTGGCGCAATCCTGGGGTTCTCCGTGTTGGCATAGTTTGGAATTGGGTGTGACCGCCCCGCTGCGGGCGGGCGTCAAGGTAGCACACAAATCGTCTGGCGGGTATCCCACAAATGGGGTAATCTGCGGCCCCGCCCAGCAGCAGGTGGTTGCCCGCTGGGGCGCTGATCACATCATCGTTGTCCGTGCCGTAAATTTCGTCCGCACTGCCGGTGCTGCCTTCCGTGCCCGCGATCCTGACCCCACGCGCCAGCAATTCCGCATAAGGGACTGAAGTACCATCGTCGAAGGTAAAGCGGTCAATTAATGTGGATTGCTTGACGGCGTCTGCCGAGATGCCCAGCTGCATGCGGTCTTCATCCCCGTCCCCCAGACGGATGGAGATTTGCCCCTGGGCGTCCACCTCAAGGCGCAGGTCAGCCGCCTTGAAGTCGCCTTGCAGCTTGACGACCGCCGCTTGGCCCGAGCCGAAGAGCGTGTCCACCCCATCGCCATGGCTGTATTGCACGGTCTGGCCCTTGCCGTCCAGGCTGAGGCGGTCATTGCCGAGGCCACCGTTGAATAGGCTGCCATCGCCCGTGGCGCCCAACTGGTCATCTTGCTTGCCGCCGACCATGGTGGCGTGAGCCGTGTAGGTGGTGGCATTGACCACTTGGTCCCACGTCTTGCCGGCCAATTGCACCAGGCTGGTGTGGCTGCCGTCGCTGAACTGCACTTCGATGTTTTGCGCGCTGTCGTAGCCTTTGATATATACACCGGCTGTGCCGCCTGCCCATTGCACACCAAAACCCGCACCATCGGCTACGCCAGTCACGCGGGCATCGTCGGCCTGTGCGTCGATCTGGATCGTGTTCTTGCCTTCAGTGTCGTCGATGGTGGTGCGCAGGGTGACCACGCCGGTGTTGGGGTCGCGCTGGGTTAGGGTGTCGCTTGCATGCAAGATGTAGGTGTCGTTGACCTTGCCGCCCTTGAGCCAGTTGGTGCCCGAGCCGCCATCCAGCATGTCATCGCCACCGCCGCCATACAACACGTCATCTCCGGCGCCGCCCATGAGCACGTCAATGCCGTCCCATTGGCTGGCCACATCGCTTGTTGTGCCATTGCTGCCAAAGCCATCGCCATACAGAGTGTCATTGCCATCGCCGCCCATTAGGGTGTCTGCACCGCCGTCACCGATCAGGGTGTCGTCGCCTGCGCCGCCGTCCAGTGTGTCGTTGCCATGGAATTGGCCTGCGACATCGGCCTCGCTGGCGTCGCCGCGCAGTACGTCATTGCCAGCGCCGCCCATCAG
>NZ_JACMNS010000092.1 GCF_014378415.1 Aquabacterium sp. | reverse complement strand
GGTCGGCACCGCCGAGGGCCACGCCGCTGGCAACGCCTTGCAATGGGCGTACACCTTGCGCCTGCCCGTGGACGGCAAGACCTACGACGTCCAGTTCAACGACTGGATGTACCTGATGGACAGCCACACCATGCTCAACAAAGCCGCCATGAGCAAGTTCGGGCTGCACCTTGGGGAGGTGACCTTGTCCTTCCACAAGCCTTGATGACGAAAGATTGAGATGGCCCTCAACCCGCGCATCACCGTTTGGCAAGGCCGCACCGTCTGGCTGATCGGGGCATCGACCGGCATTGGCCGCGCCACGGCCGCCCTGCTGCACGCCAAGGGCGCACACGTGATCGTGTCGGCGCGCAATGCGCCAGCCTTGAAAGCCTTCGTGGCCGAACACCCCGGCAGCGCCTGCGAACCACTCGACGTGGCCGATGTGGCTGCCGTGCGCGAAGTGGCCGGGCGCATCCAGGCGCAATCGCCATCGGGGCGGCTGGACATGGTGGTCTACTGCGCCGGCCACTACCAGGCCATGCGGGCACAAAACTTTGACCTGAGCGAGGCCCTGCGCCACCAGCAGATCAACTACGTGGGCGCCTTGCATGTGCTGGCCGCCACGTTGCCCATGTTCACGGCCCAAGGCGCGGGCCACCTCAGCCTGGTCGGCAGCGTGGCGGGTTTTCGGGGGCTGCCCAAGGCCATGGCCTATGGGCCCACCAAGGCCGCGCTCAACAACCTGGCCGAGTGTCTGTACCTGGACCTGCACCCGCTGGGCATCGGCGTGTCGGTGATCAACCCGGGCTTTGTAAAAACACCGCTGACGGCGGGCAATGACTTCGACATGCCCGCGCTGTTGACCCCCGAGCAGGCCGCGCGTGAGATCGTGTCGGGCTGGCGCGCGGGGCGCTTCGAGATTCACTTTCCATGGCGCTTCACCCTGTGGCTCAAGCTGCTTCGGCACCTGCCCCATGGCTGGTATTTCCCGGCCATCAGCCGCATCACAGGGGGCTGACATGCCGGTGCTTCAATATCCCGCCAAGCCCGCGCCTGCCGTGGTGGGCCTGCCCCGCCTGGTTGATTTTTTCGAGCACCTGGGCCCGCATGACCTGCCGCGCCTGAGCGAGGTTTACGCCCCCGATGCCCACTTCAAGGATCCGTTCAACGACGTGCGGGGCCTGTTGGCCATCGAGGCCATCTTTGCCCACATGTTCCGCGCCATGGCCTCGCCCCGGTTCGTGGTGTTGTCGCAGATGGCAGGTGGCGACCAGGCCTTCCTGGTGTGGGATTTGCGCTTTCAGTTTCAAGGCCAGCAAGCCTGGCACACCCTCCATGGCGCCACCCACGTGACCTTTGATGCGCATGGCCGGGTGCTGGACCACCGCGACTATTGGGACGCGGCCGAAGAGCTGTACGAGAAACTGCCGCTGCTGGGTGGCTTCATGCGCTGGCTGAAGCGCCGCGTGGCCAAAGGCTGAGATTTCGCATTGCCAAAAAAAACCCCGCCGAAAGGGCGGGGCGGTTCTATCTTTGAAATGAACTGGAACTGTGTGAGCTTGCCCATTGATGTTGTGGGCGTGTGATGCGTTCCTCACGTCACCGCCATGTGATCAAGCTCTTTTATCGACTCCCCTCTCCACCTCAAACGTGATGACAGCTTGTTGTGTGATCGCTAATGTAGGAGGGGCCATGGAGGGGCCATATCCCTCTGTAGGGGGTGGTGTGCTCAAGCATGGGCTGGTGTGCCTGGCATGCCCCCGTGTTTGAGGGGGTTGGCTCGGCGCTTGTCGTGCAATTAGCCACACCGGGGCCGCTGATGGGGCTTGCGGGCCCTTAAGTCGGGGGGTGTTCCTGTCGAAGGAAACGTCATCATGCGCTTGCGCGTGCCTGCTGTGTCCCCATCTGAGGAGACAAGCCCATGAATCTGGAGTGCAGTCCATGCAAATGCTTTACAACTCCGACAACTACGCGGTCGTTCAGATCGAGTTGGCTGCGGATGAATTCCCGGTCCCCCCTTCGGTCGTCAACACCCTTACCCGGGGTGGCTACGAGATCGTGGACAAGTTCGCCCGCAAGGAACTGTTCATCGAAGGCGCCCTGGCCGAGAGTTTCAAAGTGGGCGTTGATGCCCTGATTGAAACCTCGCCCAGCGTTGAAGAGTTTGACGCCTACCTCGAAGGCTTCACCGGACTGGCGCAACAGCCAGTCGTGATGCATTAGGCAGATCAGCCTGCCCGGCATTCAAGTCCGCTCCGCCGCTGCCGAAATGTAACCAGACTATCCCTGAAATCTGGTTCCTAGGGGCCGCGGAGGGCTGATGCTTCAAGACCTGTTGGTCGTCCGCCATGACGGCGTTGCAATGACTGCAGCGTGGTTCCTGGCGGTTTACGCCATGTACGTCATGACCCTGGTGATTCGCCGCGTGCGGGCTTCGGACCGCGACGTGGGGATCGGCTGGTGGGTCGGTGGTGCGCTGACCGTGGGCACCGGCATCTGGGCGCAAAGCTTCATCAGCACGCTCAGCCGCCAGTTGCCCATCCAGGTGGGCTACCTGCCCGCCATCGTGCTGGCCGCCTGGCTGCCAGCGGTGCTGATCTGCGCGGTGCTCATCTGGTCGGTCAGCCAGGTTCACCAACCCGTGTTCAAGCGGATCGCTTCGGGCGTGCTCGCGGCCTTGGGCTTTGGCTTTCTGACCTACCTGAACGTGTCGGCCATGGTCTTGCAGCCCGAGGTGGCCTGGAGCCCGGTTTGGTTGCTGGTGGCTTTCGCTGTCATCCTGGTGGGCAGTGTGCTGGCGTCGGTCATGCTGCGGCGCGAGTTGCTGCGCGAGGCGAGATTTTTAAACCAGGCGGGCGTGGCCTTGGTGCTGGGCAGCACGCTCCATGTGGCCCAGTTGCTCATGCTGGAATCGGCCGGTGTGCAGGTGGGTGCGGTGTGCTTGAGCGCGCAGCAGTTGTCCGGAACCTACCTGGATTGGCTGGTGAGCCTGATCGGCGGCATCCTCTTGATGGGCGTGCAGTTGTGCACGATCCTGGACACGCGTTTGCGCGGCCAACATGCGCAGTTGGTGAGCTCGCTTCAGCAGGCGCACACCGACCTGCAAGTGGCCGCCCACCGCGATGCCTTGACCGGCCTGCTCAACCGGCCAGGTTTCGAGCATCACCTGCGCGAGGTCATCCAGTCGCTGGACGAATCGGGTGAGGCGCCTGTGGGCCGCCTGGCCGTGATGCGCATCAACCTGGATGGCTTTCGCGCGCTGGTCAACACCTATGGGCACGCCTTGGGAGACAAGCTGCTGCGCCAGGTGGCCAAGCGCCTGCTGGTGCTGGTGCGCAACACCGATGCGCCGGCGCGCGGTGACGGCGAAGAGTTTATGTTGCTGTTGCCCAGCATGCCCGACCAGCACGCGGTGGCCCAACTGGCCCACCGCATTGGCCTGGCCGTGAGCCAGCCCTGCGTGATCAACGGCGAGGACGTGACCATCACCTGCTCTATCGGCATCGCCCTGTACCCGGACAGCGTCACGGTCGAGCAACTGATTGGCCATGCCAACGAGGCCATGCTGGCCGCGAGCAAAGCCGGTGGTGGCGTGTACTGCCTGCACGAACCCGGCATGGACATCAGCGGTGCCAAGCAAGTCGAGATGCAGCGCGACCTGCGCTACGCCATCCAGCGCGGTGAATTGGCCTTGCACTTCCAGCCCAAGCTGGACGCCGTGCGCGGTGGCCTGGTCGGCGTGGAAGCACTGCTGCGCTGGACGCATCCACAACGCGGGCCCATCAGCCCGGCCGAGTTCATTCCCGTGGCCGAGCGCTTTGGCCTGATCGGCGAGCTGGGCCAATGGGTGATCAACGAAGCCTGCCGGCACATGCGGCTGTGGCTCGATGCCGGGCTGGAGATCCCGGTGGCGGTGAACATGTCGGCGCATCAACTGCGCGAGCACGACCTGGAAACCCGCATCCGCGAAACGCTGGCG
>NZ_JACMNS010000091.1 GCF_014378415.1 Aquabacterium sp. | reverse complement strand
TGCACGGGCAAGCGCGATGGCTTGCCTTGCGACAGGCGCCAAACGGTGCGGGCCACGTCGTCGGCGCTCAGGCGCACACCCAAGGTCTGCACGGTTTTCATCTTGCTGACGTCGTCGCGCACCATGGCCGTGTTGACGAACAAGGGCAGCACGTCGACCACGCGGATGGCATGGCGTTGCCACTCGATGTCGAGCGCCTCGGTGAAGCTGCGCACGGCGGCCTTGGTGGCCGAGTAGGTACTGAGCATGGGCTGGCCATACAGCGCCGAGGCCGAGCACATGTTGACGACCCGCGCGCCCGGGGTGCGCTTGAGCCAAGGCAAAGCGCTGTGGCAGCCATTGACCACGCC
Source organism: Aquabacterium sp. (assembly GCF_014378415.1). Lineage (GTDB taxonomy): Bacteria > Pseudomonadota > Gammaproteobacteria > Burkholderiales > Burkholderiaceae_C > Aquabacterium. The sequence continues at coordinate 8,696 of NZ_JACMNS010000091.1, read as the reverse complement.
CTTGAGGTTGATGTCGATGAGGCGGTGGTGGCGGGCCAGTTCGGCGTCCTCGAAAAGGCTGGTCACGGCCACGCCGGCGTTGTTGAACAGCAGGTCCAGGCGCTGGCCCGCGGCCTGCCAGAAGGCGGCCAACTGCGGCGCCCAATCATCGGCACGCGACACATCCAGACGGCCCGCGTGGCAGCGATCGGGCCCCAGTTGCTGGCGCAGGGCCTGCACCGCAGCCTCGTCCACGTCATACAAGCCCACGAACCAGCCCGCCTTGGCAAAGCGCTCGGCCACCGCCCGCCCGATGCCAGCGGCGGCGCCGGTGATGAAGATGCTGGGACGGGGTGGACTGCTCATGGATGAAGGCTCCTGAATGGACTCTCATCAGGATAGCCAGGCAGGGATGACCCGTCTTGACCTGATCGACCTGGAATTTGACAATTTCATCCATGCCCGCCTCGCTCACCACCACCTCCTCACGCCCGCCCCTGCCGCCCCGCTTGTACGAGCGCGATGTGGTGCAAGGCATGGTGCCGCTCACCCTGGTTCGGGTGCTGAGCCAATACCTGCAATCGAAGGGCGTTGCGCCCCACGAGGTGCTGCCCCGCGACCTGGATGTGGGCGATGCCAACCAGTTGGGGCGATTCTCGGCCGAGGCCTATTGCCAGCTGCTGATCAAGGCGGCCGAACGCCTGCACGATCCTTTGCTGGGCCTGCACCTGGGACAAACCATTCAGCCTGCGCACCTGGGCGCGCTGGGCTATGTGCTGCTGGCCTGCGAGAACCTGGGGGGCGCGCTGCAGCGCCTCCAGCGCTACCACCGGCTGGTGCACGACATCAACCCGGTGCAGCACCGCATTGAAGGGGGCAACCTGGAGCTGCAGTGGGGCATCGCGCATGGCAAGCCGGGGGCTTTGTTTGACGAGTCGGGCATCGCTGGCCTGGTGCAGTTTGGGCGCGATGTGTGTGCCCAGCAACTGCCCTTGGCCCAGGTTGATTTTGTGAACCCGGCCCCGGCTGACTTGCGGCCTTATCAGGCTTACTTTGATTGCCCGGTGCGTTTCAACCAGCCCATGACGCGGCTGGCCATTCCCTTGGGCAGCTTGATGGCCCCATTGCGGCAAGCCGATCCCATGCTGCTGAAACTCATGGAGGAGCAGGTGGACGCGGCCATGGCGCAGTTGCCTGATGCGGGCGACTTGGCGGAGATGACGCGGCGCGTGGTGGCCCATTTGGCGCCGCATGGCACGCCGGAGTTGGCGCAGGTGGCGCAGGCGTTGCGGTTGTCGCCACGCGTGTTTTACCGGCGGCTGGCCGAGCAGGGTTTGAACTTTCGAGACCTGCGCGAGACGGCTTTGCAGCAGGTGGCTGAGCTGCATTTGCGCGATCCCCGGTTGACGCTGGCCGAGGTGGGGGCGTTGTTGGGCTATTCAGAGCAGAGCGCTTTTTCTCGGGCCTTCAAGCGTTGGTCGGGGGTGGCGCCTTTGCGGTGGCGGCAGGCGCTTGTCAAGGGCGGTTGAGGATGTGCTTGGCGCAGATTTGAGGGCTTTGTATTGGCAGCGCGGGGCGCGGGCTGTGTGGGTATTCGGCAGGGCTTCATGTTGGTGGTCCCGCTGTTAGCGGGACTGCCTTGCGATGCTCGTGCCGAGGTGGTGCCGGAGAACTCACTGCGCGGATTGCATCCGCTTCGTTCAAACAACTCCGGCAGGTCAGATGACGATGCACGCTGTCGCGTGCCCGCCTCGGCACTGCGCTTCTCAGCACCAACAAGACGCCCCACCGAATACCCACTCAGCCCGTGTTTCGCCCCGCTGGTGGCATGCCACGGCCGCAGTCTGTGGCTGGTCACCGCCGAATCCACCGCGCCCCCCCCCCTGCAAAGACAAAACAACCCCCTCAGCGACTCATCCCACTGTGGTGAAACCCCAGCGTGCGCCCCGGCGCCGCCTGCGCCAGCAGCCAATCCGCCACCGCCTGGCGCTGCTCCGGCGTGTAGTGCAGCCCCAACTTGCTGCGCCGCCACAAGATGTCATCGGCCGTGTGCGCCCACTCGTGCCGCTTCAGGTAAAACAGCTCGATCTCGTACAAATCGGGCGCCACCTCCGCACCCAAATCGGCCCGCGAGATTACGCCATCCAGCAGGCGCAAAACGCGGCTGCCATAAGCGCGCGTCCAGCGCCGCATCAAGCCCAAATCCAACCAGGGATGACGTCGGCGCAATCGCGACTGGAACTCGGTCATGTCCAGCTCAGGGTGCACCACCTCGTCGATCAAATCGGTCAGCTGCCCGCCAGGCAAGACCGCATCGGCCGTCCAGCGGTGGCGCAACTCGCCCAACTGGCGCCCCACCAGGTCGGCCGCTTCTTCTGACAGCAAGCGGAAGGTGGTGAGCTTGCCGCCCCACACCGTCAACCACGGCGAAGGGAAGGCATGCGCCTCGAGCCGGTAGTCGCGCGTCACGGCCGAGGCCTTGCCACTGGCGTCGTCCAGCAAAGGGCGCACCCCCGCGAACTGCCAGACCACATCGCCCGGCTGCACCGCCTGGCGGAAGTAGCGGCTGGCGTGCTGGCACAAATACATCACCTCTTCAGGATCGACACCCACCGCCCCGGGCGCGGCCTTGTGCTCCACATCGGTGGTGCCAATCAGGGTGAAATTGCGCTCATACGGGATGGCAAAAATGATGCGCCGGTCTTCGCCCTGGAAGATATAGGCATGGTCGTGGTTGAAGATGCGCGGCACCACGATGTGGCTGCCCTTGACCAAACGCAGGTGCGCGTTCGAGGCATCACGTTTGCTGGACGAAGAAGCCTTGGCTTGCACCCCCATGACCTGCCGCAGCATGTGCTCGGCCCAGGGCCCGCCCGCGTTGACCACGGCCCGCGCCCGGATGCGGATTGTGTGCGTGGATTCTTGCGTGGTCGGATCACGGTTGACCAGTTCGGCCAACCAACCACCGGGCATGGCTTGCAGCTTCTCGCAGCGGGTGCGCGGCAGGATCATCGCACCGCGTTCGGCGGCGTCCATCGCACACAGCACCACCAGCCGGGCATCGTCCACCCAGCCATCGGAATACACAAAGGCCTTGGTCCACTTGGCGTTCAAGGGCGCGCCCAGCGCATGGCCGCGCAGGTTGATTGTGCTGCTGGCAGGCAGGAAATCACGCACCGCCAGGTTGTCGTACAACCACAGCCCCATGCGGATCATCCAGGCAGGGCGCATGGAAGCATCGTGCGGCAACACAAAGCGCAGCGGCCACATGATGTGCGGGGCGGATCGCAGCAGCAACTCACGCTCGGCCAGGGCCTTGCGCACGAGGGAGAACTCACCGTATTCCAGGTAACGCAGGCCGCCGTGGATCAGCTTGGTGGACGCTGACGAAGTGTGGCTGGCCAGGTCGTCTTGCTCGCACAGCACCACGTTCCAACCGCGCCCGGCCAGATCGCGAGCGATGCCGACGCCATTGATGCCGCCGCCCACCACGAGGACATCGCAATGGTGATCCGCCGATGAAGCCTCAGCACTGGTCGTTGACAAACGAGGTCTCCTTATTCACCTGACCGCAAATCATACTTTGCGGCCTTCGCCCATGGCCCCTGCCCTTCAGTTTCTGTCCGCCATGCCGAAACAGAACTTGTGAAATTCCAACCCTCCCGACTCAAACTGGGCGGCATCACGGCGGCGGCGATCATAGTGTTGACCGCGACGGTGCTGCCCCTGAGCCTGACCTGGATCAACGAAGCCCGCGACAACCGCCAGCAGGTGGAAGACCGGCTCACGGCGCTTCGGCGCGTGCATGAGTTGCTGATCGATGCAGAAACCGGCCAGCGCGGCTATGTCATCACGGGCAAAGATGCCTTTCTGCAGCCCTATCACGCCGCCTTGGCGGTACTGCCCGGCGAATTGCAAACACTGAACCAGCGGTATGAGCACAACAGCTCGGGTGACCGAAAACGGGTGAACGATCTGCTCCAAAACGCCCAACACCGGCTCAGCGGGCTGGCCAAGGTGGTGGAACTGCGCCAGACCGGCGGCTTTGCCGCAGCCGAACCCATCGTGACCTCCGGGCAGGGCAAGCACTACATGGACGAGATCCGCCGCATCTCCGGTGAGCTAGGCGCCATCGAAGTGCACGAACTGGCGGAGCGGGACACCGAGTTGCGCGCCAAGACCTGGGTCGCCACAGCCTTTTCGGTGATCAGCACGCTGCTGTCCTTGGGATTGCTGGGATACCTGGCCGCCATGATGGCCCGCACCATCCGGCGCGGAGAACAGTCGGCCGCCCAGGCCTACCGCGTCAGCGAAGAACTGGAAAGCGGGATGGCGACATTGCGACGCCACAACGATGAGATGTCCATCCTGGGCGAAATGTCACGCTTACTGCAGACCGAAATGACGCCCATCGAGGCCCTGGAAGTCACCGGGCTGTTCTGCAGCCGCCTGCTGCCCGGCACCGTCGGCACGATCTACCTGTACCGCAACTCGGAAGACTTGCTGGCACTGGCGGGCAGTTGGGGGTCGGTGCCCGAGGTGGCGACCATGCTGGAGCCCCAAACCTGCTGGGGACTGCGCCGCGGCCAGGTCCACCGTTGCAGCGGTGCCGCAGACCTGCGCTGCACGCACGCATCTCCGAGGGCCGCAGGGTCCACTGGCCATTTCGAACTCTGCCTGCCCTTGATTGCCTATGGCGAAGTGCTGGGCCTGATGAACGTGCAATCCAGTGCCGCCATCCAAGACGCCGCCCGTTCGATGGAACAGGCCGCAGCCATGGCCCAGACGATCTCCGAGCAAGTGGCCCTGACGCTGTCGAACGCCAAGCTGCGGCAGGTGCTGCGCGACCAATCGATCAAAGACCCTCTGACTGGCTTGTTCAACCGCCGCTACATGGAAGAGACCCTGACCCGCGAACTGGCCAGGGCCCAGCGCAACGGCACCTCGGTCGGGATCGTCGTTGCGGACCTGGACCATTTCAAGAAGGTCAATGACACGCACGGCCACCCTGCCGGCGACGCCGTGCTGTTGACCGCAGCCCGCCACATGGCGCAGATGGTCCGCGCCAGCGATGTGGCTTGCCGCTACGGCGGCGAGGAGTTTGTGCTGATCCTGCCCGATTGCACCAAAGACGCGGCCATGCTGAAAGCCCAGCAAATTTGCGACAGCCTGCCGCAGTTGAAGATCACGGCAGCGGGTGCATCGATCAAGGTAACGGCCTCCTTCGGCGTCGCGGCCTCGCCCTTTGATGGCGAAGCGGCTACCGCGCTCTTCCAGGCAGCCGACCAGGCCGTGTACGAGGCAAAGCGCAGCGGACGCAACCGTGTCGTCTCTGCCACCGAATCCCAAGGTCAAGTCATCCCCCACTAGGCAAGCTCGGTTTTTTTCATTACTGTCACTTTCTTTTCGTTTAGCCTGATAGTCATGACGAGCACCCTGCCCACGAAGGAAGCCGCTGCCGCGCCCCCCCGCGACGACTGGAGTCCCAACCCCCGCCAGATCGCGCTGCTTGAGGAAGTGCGCGCACGCGGCGCCGTCTCGGTCGAACGCCTGGCCTTGCGCCTGAACGTGACCATGCAGACCGTGCGCCGCGATGTGCAGCGCCTGGCCGACGCGGGGCTGTTGGTGCGTTTTCACGGTGGCGTCAGCCTGCCGCGCACCGCGCCGTCGGTGGGCGCCTGGAAAGAGCGGCAAGCCCTGCGCGCCGATGCCAAGGCGCGCATCGCGCGGTCAGTGGTCACCGCCATCCCCGATGGCGCCAGCATCATGCTGGGCAATGGCACCACGGTTGAGGCGATTGCGCGCGAGTTGCTGCGCCGACCCGGCCTGCGCATCATCACGCACAACCTGCACGCCGCCCAGGTTTTGAGCGAACACCCTGACTGCAAGCTGCACATTGCCGGGGGCATTTTGCGAGGCCGCGATTGCGCGCTCGAAGGCGACAGCACCGTGGCCTTCCTGCAGCAGTTCAAGGTGGACATCACCATCCAGTCCGCCATGGGCATCGACCCCGATGGCACCATGCGCGACATCGACCTGCGCGAGCTGCCCGTGGCCCAAGTCATGATGACGCAGGCGCGCGAATGCTGGCTGGCCACCGACGTGAGCAAGTTCAACCAGGCCGCGCTGGCCGAATCAGGCCGCCTGCACCACATCAAACGCGTGTTCACCGAAGCCCTGCCTCCCCCGCCTTTCCCGGCGATGTTGCAAGAGGCTGGCGTGGCACTGACCATCGCCCCCTGACATGGCCCTGATCCTCGCCCTGGACCAGGGCACCTCCAGTTCGCGCAGCATCGTGTTCGACGAGCACGGCCAGATCCTGGCGCAGGCCCAGCGCGAGATCCGCCAGATCTACCCGCGCCCCGGTTGGGTTGAGCACGACCCGATCGAGCTGTGGACCAGCCAGCGCGACACCGCCCTGGCCGCCTTGCAGCAAGCCAAGGCGCAAGGCCATGCCCTGACCGACGTGCGCGCCATCGGCATCACCAACCAGCGTGAGACCACCGTGCTGTGGCGGCGCGACACCGGCGAGCCCTTGGCCCACGCCATCGTCTGGCAAGACCGCCGCACCGAAAGCCTGTGCGCCCAATGGCGTGAGCGCGGCCTGAGCGACATCATCCGCGACAAGACCGGCCTGGTGATCGACCCGTATTTTTCAGGGACCAAGCTGAAGTGGCTGCTCGACAACGTGGCCGGTGCGCGCGCTGCAGCCGAACGCGGCGAGCTGGCCTTTGGCACCGTGGACAGCTGGCTGCTGTGGCAGTTGACCAGCGGGCGCGTGCACGCCACCGATGTCAGCAACGCCTCGCGCACCTTGTTGTTCAACATCCAAACCCAGCAATGGGATGAGGAGCTGTTGGCCCTGCTCGACATCCCGCCTTCGCTGCTGCCCAGCGTGCACCCGTCCAGCCACGCGTTTGGCGTGGCCGAGGTGGGCGGCCTGAAAGGCCTGCCGATTGGGGGCATCGCGGGGGACCAACAAGCCGCGCTGTTCGGGCAAGCGGGCTTCAACGCCGGCCTGGCCAAGAACACCTATGGCACCGGCTGCTTCATGCTGATGCACACCGGCGGTTTGGCCCAGCCCTCCGCCAACGGCCTGTTGACCACGGCGGCCGCCCAGGTCGGGCCGCATCCTCAGTACGCGCTGGAAGGCAGCGTCTTCATCGGTGGGGCCGTGGTGCAGTGGTTGCGCGACGGGCTGCAGGCCATCCGCGCCGCCAGCGAGGTGCAATCACTGGCTGAAAGCGTGCCTGATTCGGGCGGCGTCATCTTCGTGCCCGCCTTCACCGGCCTGGGCGCACCCTATTGGGACAGCGAGGCGCGCGGCGCCATCGTCGGCCTGACGCGGGGCAGCACGGTGGCGCACATCGCGCGCGCGGCGCTCGAATCCATCGCCTTTCAAAGCGCCGCCCTGCTGCTGGCCATGAGCCGCGATGCCGTCGCCGCCGGGGGCCACCCGGTGACCGAGTTGCGCGTGGACGGCGGCGCCTGCGTCAACAACCTGCTGATGCAGTTCCAGGCCGACCTGCTGGGCATCCCGGTGGTGCGGCCCAAGGTGGTCGAGACCACGGCATTGGGGGCGGCTTTTCTGGCCGGCCTGTCGTGCGGGGTTTATCAAGACACCGCCACCCTGGCCCGCCTTTGGCAAACCGACCGCGTCTTCCACCCCACCCTGCCGCACGAACGCGCACAAGAACTGATGGCGCAATGGGAGCGTGCCGTGCGCCAGACCTGCACCACCTGAACCCCCAGGAAGACCCGCAAGCCGAATGTCGCGGGCAGTTCCCTGCTGTCGCGTGGCACCCTAGGCCACTGACCGGCGAGTCAGTAACATCCGACCGGATGAACGACACCATGACGCCCCCCAGCACGACCTCCTTTGTCCAAGCCCCAGGCGGCCGCCTGGCCCTCAGACGCTGGGGCACCACGGGCAAGCCCGTCATGGTGCTGGTGCATGGCTACCCCGACAACAGCAGCAAGTGGGAGGCCGTGGCCCAGCACCTGCGGCAAGACTTTGACGTGGTGGCCTACGATGTGCGCGGCGCGGGCGAATCCTTCAAGCCCCAGGCCGTGGCCGACTACAAGCTGGCCCGCTTGACCGAAGACTTCACCGCCATCATCAACGCGGTCAGCCCCGACCAGCCCGTGCACCTGGTCGCGCACGACTGGGGCTCGGTGCAGAGTTGGGAGTTCGTCACCGAGCCGGCGCTGGCAGGGCGCATCGCGTCTTACACCTCGTGCTCGGGGCCATCGCTGGACCACGTGGGTTTCTGGATACGCGACCGCCTGCGCCACCCCAGCTTGTCTGGCCTGGGCCAATTGGGCCTGCAATCGCTCAAGTCCTGGTACATCTATTTCTTCCAGCTGCCCTGGCTGCCCGAGGCCCTGTGGCGCCGGGTGCTGGGCCGCCATTGGCCCGGCCTGATGCGCTGGGTGGAAGGCACCCACATCGAGCCCCGGGCCTCGCAGGCCGAAGACGGCGCCCTGGGCATCAACCTGTACCGCGCCAATGTGTTCGCCTGCACGATGCGCCCGCGTGAACGTTTTGCCCATGCGCCCGTGCTGTTGCTGGTGGCCCTGAAGGACCGCTTTATCAGCCCCGCCCTGACGGCCGACCTGGCCCGCTGGGTGCCAAAGCTGACGCGGCGGGAGTTGCAGGCAGGGCATTGGGTCACGCTGCAGCAACCGCAGGTGTTTGCGCAGGCGGTGCGCGAGTT
>NZ_JACMNS010000090.1 GCF_014378415.1 Aquabacterium sp. | reverse complement strand
CACCACTGCAGTGACAGCCAAGCCCTGGCCGGCCACCGTGACACCCGCGTTGAAAGCGGGCGTGTCTCCTTACGTGGACTACCTGAACGTGCACCAAAGCACCGGCGATGGCGACGAGGCCCCGCTGTTCCGACTGCCCTTCAAGCCTGACCTGATTGGCAACCCGATCTTGCCCGCCTTGCATGGCGGCGTACTGGCCGGTTTCGCCGAAACGGCCATGGTGCTGCACCTGGTCTCAACCATGGGCCTGAGCGATGGCACGCCCCCGCGCGGGGTTGATTTCTCGATCGACTACCTGCGCTCGGCCAGGCCGGTGGACACCTTCGCGCAGGCCATCACGATTCGGCAAGGCAGCCGCGTGGCGCTGGTTCAGGTCACCGTGTGGCAGGACGACCAGCACAAGCCGGTGGCCACCGCACGCGGGCACTTCTTGTTGCCGCGCGAGCAGGCCTGAGGCCCGAGGCGGCGCTACAAACCGCGCGCCTGGATGTCCTGCTGGATTGCCCGCAAGATTTGCGGGTAGCCCACCACCGGCGCCCAACCCAGTGAGCGCGCTTTGTCGGTGGGGAACTGGTTGTCCCACGCGATCAGGTTGAGCGCCTCGCGGGTCACGGGGGGGCGGCGCGCTGGCAGGAAGCGCCTGTAGATCGGCTCGACCAAGCGGGCGCCCAGATAAGCCAAAGCACGCGGCGAGGAGCGTGGCGGCGGCGCGCCCATCAACGCGGCCAGGTCGGTGAAATAGCGGCGCCAGGTGATGGGCAAGCCGTCGTGCAGGTTGAAGGCCTGGCCATGGGCCGAGGCCGTTTGAGAGGCCAGCACCAGGAAGTCGGCCACGTTGTCGACGATGGCCAGCGCGGCATGGCCGTGCCCACCCCCCACCAGCGCAGGCAGCCCTTGGCGCAAGGCGTGCGCGGCATCCAGCAGCCACGGGCCTGAACCGGGCCCGATGATGTTGGCGGGCCGCACCACACACACTTGTCCACCTTGATCGCGAAAGCGCCAGGCGAGTTTTTCCTGGCCTTGCTTGGCCTGGCCATACGGGCCTTGGGGCTGGCCCAGCGGGGTGTCCTCATGGCAGGCCCCGCGTTGAATCGCATCGCCATAAGCACACACGCTGGTGGTGAGGACCACGGATGCGCCTTGACGCAAAGCCACGTCGAACACATGGGCCGTGCCGCCCACGGTGACGCGCTCGTGCTGCGCACAGGTGCCGCCATCGCCCACCAGCGCGGCCAGGTGAAAGATGCGCTCGCACCCTTGCGCGGCCTGCTCAACATCGTGAAGGCGGGTGATGTCGCCACGAACAAGCTTGACCCGCGAAGGCCAATGCGCCGGCACCGCTTCATGCGGCAAGGCCAGCACGGCGATCGGGCCGCTGGTGTGGCGCAAAAGCTGGTTGACCAAGGCCCGCCCCAGGAAGCCGCAACCGCCAGTGACCAGCACGCCGCCATCTTGGGGCGCCATCAGCCTGGCACCCCTTGCACGCCTTGCAACCCTTGCACCCGCCCGAAATGCGCTTCGCCAAACAGGTGGCTGACCGCATCGCCCGGGAAGAGCCAGAAAGGTGTGCGCTCGCTCGAGGTGGCGCAGTTGGGATACGCCGGGTTGGCCGAGGGCCCGGCCAGCGTTTTCTCCAGCACCATGGAGATGTACTGGTCGTTGCTGCCTTCCAGCGTGTTGCCGTTCAGGATCACCTCGACGCCCGTGCGCAAGGCGTATTCACGCACGGCGTTGATCCGCGAATGCTTGGGCTCGTAAGCGTCCACGCCCACGCCGTTCTCGCTGGTCACGCGCAGGCCATCGGGCACCCGTGCCGCCATCGAATGGTTGCCCTCAGTGTGGCCCGGGGTGTGGATGAGCGCCAGCCCCGGCCCCAGGCTCAGGCTGCGGTCAAAGGTGATGACGCGGCCCGCCGCGATGCCGTCGATGCCTTTCGGGCAATACCAATCGGCCTGGATGGGCAGCAGGTGCTGGGTCGATGCCCACTCCTGGCGGTGCACCAGCAACTTGGCTTTGGGGAAGTAGCCGGGCGTGCCGTGGCTGCCCAGCCAGCGCCGCACATCTTGCGTGTGCAAGTGGTCGTAGCTGATGTAGTCGACCTGATCGGGCGTGATGCCGCATTCGGCCAGGGCGCTGGGCACCGTGTGGTACTGCGGCGCAAACACCTTGTTCAAGCTGCGCGGCACACTGCCGGCCAGGCGCTTGAAGAAGGGCGTTTCGCGGTTGGCCTCGTGATCAGAGGGCGAGAGCAAGAGCGTGCGCACCACGCCACCGTGGTCGCGGTACTGCACCACGAACAGGCGGTTGAACAGGTGCACCAGCGGGAACTTGAAGCCCCGGTGCGCGAACACGCCCGAGAAGGCGTAGTAGGTGGGATAGGGCGCGCGGATGAGGTTGAAGCTGCGGTAGAACAGCACCTCGGGCTCGGCCATCATGCGTTCGCGCAAGGCTTGCGCGCGGCGGCGCACCTCTTGCAGCCGCGCTTGCGGGCTGGTGGATTCGCGGGCCTGGTCGAAGTCGGCCAGCGCCTTCATGCCAGCAGGCAAGGGGGGCATCGTGTCAAGGGTGGTCATGGGGATGTCGATGAGGTGAAGATGATGTCAATGGCCGGCCATGCGGGCCGTGACAAAGCGGTTGATCGCATCGGGCGAATGCTTGGCCAACAGGCTGAACAGCCTGGCCTGCCAGCCCACGGCCGAATGCACGGGCAAGCGCGATGGCTTGCCTTGCGACAGGCGCCAAACGGTGCGGGCCACGTCGTCGGCGCTCAGGCGCACACCCAAGGTCTGCACGGTTTTCATCTTGCTGACGTCGTCGCGGACCATGGCGGTGTTGACGAACAAGGGCAGCACGTCGACCACGCGGATGCCGTGGCGTTGCCACTCGATGTCGAGCGCCTCGGTGAAGCTGCGCACGGCGGCCTTGGTGGCCGAGTAGGTGCTGAGCATGGGCTGGCCATACAGCGCCGAGGCCGAGCACATGTTGACGACCCGCGCGCCCGGGGTGCGCTTGTGCCAAGGCAAAGCGCTGTGGCAGCCATTGACCACGCCCTTGAGGTTGATGTCGATGAGGCGGTGGTGGCGGACCAGTTCGGCGTCCTCGAAAAGGCTGGTCACGGCCACGCCGGCGTTGTTGAACAGCAGGTCCAGGCGCTGGCCCGCGGCCTGCCAGAAGGCGGCCAACT